>JAUNQM010000142.1:478-6785 GCA_030536165.1 Prevotellaceae bacterium
TTGAGTATCTTCTTTATGTCGTTAAGCTTATTCAAAGCCTCAACAGGCGTGAGGTTGTTGATGTCGATTTCAAGTATTTCATCGCGTATCTGACTGAGCACAGGGTCGTCCAACTGGAAGAAACTGAGTTCCATACCAGTTCTATGGTCAGCAATATCCTTAATTGGCTTGCTCACCCTACCCTCTTTGGCATTGGTGTCTTCGAGTTGGCGGAGGATTTCGTTCGCACGCTTCACCACACTGCGAGGCATACCCGCAATCTGTGCCACGTGAATACCGAATGAATGTTCCGAGCCACCACGTTCAAGCTTACGCAGGAAGATGACCTTTCCATCCACTTCCTTGACACTCACATTGTAGTTGCGAATGCGCGTGAAGCTCTTCTCCATCTCGTTGAGTTCGTGGTAATGCGTTGCAAAGAGCGTACGAGCACGCGCACGTGGCTGCTCATGTAGATATTCAACAATGGCCCACGCTATGGAAATTCCGTCGTAAGTACTTGTGCCACGACCGAGCTCATCGAATAGCACAAGACTTCTCGTTGATACATTATTTAATATATTAGAGGCTTCGCTCATCTCAACCATGAAGGTTGATTCGCCTAAAGAGATGTTGTCGGATGCTCCTACGCGAGTGAAGATTTTATCTACCAAGCCCACTCTTGCGCTGTCTGCAGGCACAAAGCAGCCAATCTGTGCCATCAGCACAATGAGCGCTGTCTGCCTCAACAATGCAGACTTACCCGCCATGTTAGGGCCGGTGATGATGACTATCTGCTGTTTCTCCGTGTCAAGATATACGTCGTTCGGGATATAAGCTTCGTCAAGCGGTAGCTGGGTTTCGATTACCGGATGGCGTCCCTGCTTGACATCTAACACGTCGGTATCGTCGATGACAGGGCGAATATATTTGTTCTGGCGGGCAATGATAGCAAATGAATGAAGGCAATCGATGTTTGCCACAGCCACAGCATTCTGCTGAATCTGCGAAATGTATGCCTGTATATCATTCACCAATTCTGCAAAAAGTCGCGATTCTATCGCAAGAATTTTATCTTCAGCACCAAGAATCTTGTCCTCGTATTCCTTTAGTTCCTGCGTGATATAGCGTTCAGCCGAGACGAGTGTCTGCTTCCTTATCCATTCCTGCGGCACTTGATCTTTGTAAGTGTTGCGCACTTCGAGATAATAGCCATAGACATTATTAAACCCTATCTTCAGACTTGCGATGCCCGTTCGCTCTGTCTCGCGCTGCTGGAGTTCGAGCAGGAATTGCTTGCCATTACGACTGATATTGCGTAGTTCATCGAGTTCGCTATCGTAACCGTCGCGTATTACACCACCCTTATTCACTTGAATCGGTGTGTCGTAAGCTATCTCACGTTCAATCCTGTCGCATAATCCTTCGCAGCAATCGAATCGCTGTCCATAGACCTTCAGGTTGTCATTATCAGCCTGCAAGCATGCTTCCTTCACTGGCATCAATGCTCGGAGTGCATTCTTCATCTGCAAAACCTCACGCGGAGAAACCCTTCCTGCGGCAGCACGCGAAACGATACGTTCAAGGTCGCCTATCTGTCGGAAATTATCGTCAATTATCTCGTTGAAATCGGTGTTTTTGAAGAAATAGTCAACTATGTCAAGTCGTGCATTGATAGCTGCAACATTCCTCAAAGGGAACTGAATCCAGCGGTTGAGCATACGTGCGCCCATCGGAGTCACAGTCTTGTCGATGACATTGAGCAACGAACATCCGCCTGGGCTCATAGGCGCAACCAGTTCAAGGTTTCGAAGAGTGAAAGCATCGAGCCGTACATACTTCTCCTCCTCAATGCGAGAGATTGTAGTGATATGCGAGATATGAGTGTGCTGGGTAATTTCCAGATACTGCAGTATAACACCGCACGCAATAACGCCTTCGGTGAGATGATCTACGCCGAATCCCTTTAGGTTCTTCACGTTGAAGTGCTTCAACAGCTTATCCTTTGAAGCCTGCTCGGTGAAGTACCAGTCATCAAGTTCGAAAACACAATACTTGGTTCCGAAAGTGCCTATGAATAAATCATGCTTATCACGATTGTAAAGCACTTCCTTTGGAGAGAAGTTCGTGAGCAGTTTGCCTATGTAGTCATTCGTGCCTTGTGCTGTAAGGAATTCGCCTGTAGAGATGTCGAGGAACGCCACTCCACTTGAAGCCTTACCAAAATGTACGGCTGCAAGAAAGTTGTTTTCCTTATTGTTCAGCACATTATCGCTTATTGTAACACCTGGTGTGACGAGTTCAGTAATACCACGCTTCACCAGTGTTTTTGTAAGCTTAGGGTCTTCGAGCTGGTCGCAGATAGCAACTCTGCGACCGGCTCTGATTAGTTTCGGGAGGTATGTGTCCAAAGCGTGATGAGGGAAACCTGCCATTGCCGTTGCTTTCGACTGGTCAGAAGCACCATTACTGCGACGCGTGAGTGTGATGCCAAGTATTTCAGCAGCCTCAACAGCGTCGTCGCAATAGGTTTCGTAGAAGTCGCCACAACGGAAAAGCAGCAGCGCCTCAGGATGTTTCTCCTTCAGCGTGAAGAACTGCTTCATCATCGGCGTCAACGTTTCTTTCTCTTTGGACATGTTATTGATTGATTTTAGAAGTCCTATTCTATAGCGACTACTTCTTTTCTGGTATTTCCTTTAATATCTCACAGATATAATCGAACGAACGGCCTACTGAAGGAATGTAGCAGCGCTCACTTGGTGTGTGAGGTGAAAGGAGCGTTGGGCCTATAGAAGCCATGTCCATGTCTGGGTACTTAGGCCCTAAAATGCCACATTCAAGTCCTGCATGCACGACAAGCACCTTTGCCTCTTCGCCATACATCTTCTTATATACATCGCCCATCAAAGCCACAAACGGAGAACTTGTGTTAGGTTGCCATCCGCTGTAACCTCCTGTGAGGCTTACCTTCATACCTGCCATTGCGTAGCCGGCAACAAGTTCGTTGCAAAGATATTCCTTCACGCTATCCGTTGCGCTACGTGCGAGCATTGCTATCTCAGACTTACCCTCACCAACTTTGATGATAGAAAGATTGACAGATGTCTCTACGATTGAAGGTATTGTTGGTATGTAGCGAAGAACACCATCGCGTGCAGCCATAACTACATTCACAATGTTTACGCCTATTTCCTCAGGTATGCCAACTGCAGGCACGTCACACTCATTGACTGTGATAGTAACAGGTTGCTTTTCTATGTCCTTATACTCATTCCTGAAAGTTGCCTCGCACTGCTTAACTGTGTCGATAAGCGTCTGAGCTTCCTCTGCATCAACCACTACTACAGCCTTGCCGCTTCTTGGAATAGCATTGCGCATGTTTCCACCACACCATGAGCAGAGTTGCATATCCTGCTTGCTGACAAGCTCGAACAGCACGCGAGCCAAAAGCTTTATGGCGTTTGCACGTCCCTGATTGATTTCCAATCCTGAGTGACCGCCGAGCAATCCGTCAATTTCAATGCTGTAAGCCTTCATACCTTCTGCCTCGATAGGCTCTTCCTGATATTCGAGAGTCGCATTTATGTCCATTCCACCGGCACATCCGATTGTTATCTCACCTTCGGTTTCAGAGTCGATGTTGAGCAGATATTTGCCCGTTAGTTCGCCTGGTTTGAGAGCAAAAGCTCCATACATACCAGTTTCCTCGTCGCGTGTAACAAGCACCTCTAATGGTCCGTGAGGGATATTCTTATCGGCAATGATAGCCATAGCAAATGCAACGCCCATACCGTCGTCAGCACCGAGCGTAGTGTCCTTTGCCTTTACCCAATCACCGTCAATCCATGTTTCGATAGGGTCTGTTTCGAAATTATGCTCTTTAGAGTCGAGTTTCTGCGGCACCATGTCCATGTGTGCTTGAAGCACAACACACTCACGGTTTTCGTAGCCAGGAGTTGCAGCAGCGCGCATTACCACGTTGCCAGCCTCATCAATAAAGGCTTCTGCGCCGTTCTCCTTAGCGAAGTTCACGAGAAAGTTAGCTACTGCCTCTGTGTGTCCTGATGGACGAGGTATCTGTGTCAAAGCATAAAAGGCATTCCACACGCCTGCAGGTTTAAGATCCTTGATTGTCATACTATTGATTTTATTAGGTTTTTTAATAATTATGCAAAGATAGTGCAAGTTGAGCGAAATACAAAATAAAACACGCAGTTTTTTATTTTTATTTCCGAACCGACGCCAAACCGAGTAGCATAAAGCCCACTTTATTGCCCGAGGTGCAAGGAAAAAGACGGAATGTCAAACACAGCCTATCTTAGATAAGCATCAAAGATAGTGCAAACCGAACACAATACAAAATAAAAAAGGATATTTTATTTACACTGCTTATATTACATTAGCAATTTCTTCAATATTATTTATCATTTGCTATTCCGTTTTCGTTTTTTTTTACTATTTTTGCATTAGAAAACGACATTAAAACATAAAGAAATGAGAACAACACTAAACTATTGGATGAGACTCAACACTCATTACCTTCGTAGTATTCAACTGCTTATCTTAGCAATGTTCGTCTTCACCGGATGCACAAACAACGATGATAACGACAAACCTTTCAAGCCATCGCTGCCCGACAGCAACATCTGCATTCTCTACGACAACGATGTACATGGCATGCTCGAAGGTTATGTCAAGATGGCTGCACTGAAGACTGAATGCATGGAGAAGACGCGTTATGTCACAACCGTCTCCAGCGGTGACTTCTCGATTGGTAGTGCGCCTGTGGGAATGACGAAAGGTATGGCTGCATATCACGTAATGAATAAGGTAAGCTACGACATCACCACTCTTGGCAACCATGAGTTTGACTTTGGCATCGACTATCTAATGAACGTAACCCGCGACTCACTCCACGCATCTATCGTCAGTTCAAACCTTTGCCGCCTCCCATCAGGCGAGCTGTTGTTCCCTGCCTACAAGATAATGGAGTATGGAAAAACAAAAGTCGGCTTCATCGGCATCACAACGCCTAACGCAGCTGAGACAGACTCACCTACAAGTTTCATCGACGAAAACGGCAACCCTATCTATGGTTTCAAGCCTGAGACATTCGTAGAGCGTATGCAGCAGACCGTAGATGAAGTGCGCACAAAGGGTGCCGACTATGTCGTTGTGCTCTCTCATCTTGGAGACGATGCAAATGCCGATGGTACATACAAAAACTTGAACTCATGTATGCTAATCAACAATACGACTGGCATCAATGTAGTGCTCGACGGTCACACTCACATTGTGATGCCCGACTCAATGCTATTCAACAAGGCTGGAGAACGCGTTTTGCTCACTCAGACAGGCACAAAATTTCAAAATATAGGACTGCTGACGCTTGACACTCTCGGACAATTTGCCTCAAGGCTCATTGCCTTAGATACTTACACAAAGGAAGATGCCGCAATGAAAGCCTTCGTAGAAGAAGAGATAGAAAAGGCATCGGGCGAGGGCAAACGAGTAGTAGGTCACACGGATGTCGATATCCCTGACACCGACAGCAATGGAAAACGAGCCGTACGCAACCAAGAAAGTCCTATAGGCGACTTAGTTACCGACGCATTCCGTAACACGTTCAACACCGATATAGCGTTCATCAATGGTGGAGGTGTAAGAAGCGGAATCAAGGCTGGCGATATCACATTCAACAGCATATACGAAGTATTATCGTTTGGCGATGAGCTATGCACTGCCACCATCAAGGGCAAAGACCTTGCAGATGCGCTGGAATACACAGGTCGCTTAGCACCAGAAGAGAATGGCTCTTTCTTGCAAATCAGCAGCATACGCTACGATTTTGATGAAACGGTTAAAGCAGATTACCTGTTGGACGAAGCAACTGGGCTCTTCATTGGCATTCGCGATGGGGCACCTCGACGCGTAACAAACATACAAATCTTTAATAAAACTACTAACAAATTTGAGCCGCTCGACCCAGAACGCGAATACACCGTCACGACTTCTGATTACATGGTCAATGGTACTTTCGAGAATGGTGTGCTGCACTGCATGAAAGACATAACAAAGGTGGGTGCTATTGGCTACGATGTACTGAGCGACTATATCGAGAACACACTTCACGGTGTAGTCCCTTCAAAATATGCCAATACAGACGGGCGTATCAACATTATTAGGTACTAAGACAAGCAATCAGGCCGACCATTTTGGCTATAATCGCTGCACTCAAACACATGCTTTTCTCATGTTGTTCGGATGCTTCACTAAAGTCGTCCGTTTAACTCGGAAAAAGTTTTGCAAAACTTCGATCAAAGTT
>JAUNQM010000143.1 GCA_030536165.1 Prevotellaceae bacterium
CTCGATTTTTTTTTTTTATGAGGTCCATTTTTTTTTGATTTTTATCACCACCCACCCCCCCGGGGTCGCACTAAAAAACCTATCGTTTATAAGTCAGATCTCTAAATTGTTCTTGGAAAAAACATACATTTATCGCAAAAAAAAAAACAATCGGAACTTTCACAAGCTCCGATTGAACAAGAATCAACAGATTCATTATCACATTACTTTTTAAATAGACAATATTTCTAATTACATCTTAGAATAAGCTAGCTTTGGTTATAGTTCTCTTTTCACGTTGCAAAAGTATAGCTTTTCCATGTAACCAAAGTTGAAAATAATCTAAAAATGGTGGATTATCCTTTGAAAAGTGCGTTTATAGCACAAAATTTACTATATTTGCATAAAAATTTACATTCCTATGAAGACTAAAACCTCTCGATTGTTATTTGCTGCCCTGTTCAGCATCGTTTTCTCATTGTCAGTTGATGCCGCAACTAAGCCAAGACCACAGCTTTACGTGCCTATGGATTATTCAACATGTGGCTATCACGCATCCGAACAGGCATTGCCTCAGTACGACTTCACATATCGCATAGAAAACGATGGGAGTAGTGATTATTCAGGTATAATCCAACAAGCAATTGACAAAATTTCCTCGGTGAAACCGAACAAAATCGGCATTCGTGGTGCAATCCTCCTCGGAGAAGGAAGGTTTGACATTTCAAAACCTATAAGAATCTCTGCTTCGGGAGTAATTCTTTGCGGAAGTGGAAGAGACAAGACCGTAATCGTGAAACATGGTGCCGACCGCGGAGCTGCTATCTACATTGAAGGCGGGAAAGGCACTTACAGCGAGGTGGAAAATTATAAATCTGGCGATAGAATCGGCATTTCTTGGACAGGCGATGCTGAATGGATTGCTGCACACAACTGCGATGACTTCGGCGGAAGACTGAGCTACACAGGCTGGAAAGAGGGTGACATAAACCTAATCTGGAATAGAACTGTGGTCGATGCAAGCGGAGATTCAATCGTGCTCGACGCTCCTATCACCATGTTTGGCTGCAAGAACAAGGTGAAGAAGGGTGATTTCCCAATGAGATTGTTTGATGCATCAAAGGAAATAAACGAGTGCGGCATTGCAAATATATCGGTGGAATCGGCAAAAAACAATTGGAATCCAAAAGATGAAGACCATTGCTGGACAGGTATTCATATTGATAACGCGCGCGACTGCTGGGTAAGCATGGTGAACTTCCGCCATTTCTCTGGCAGCGCCGTAAACATACAGCGAGGCGGCAGTCGTATAACAGTTGAAGATTGTATCGCGTCAGAGCCAGTGTCGGAGATTGGCGGATGGCGTCGCGATGTCTTTATTACACGCGGACAACAGACTTTGTTCCAGCGCTGTGTCTCGCGCGAGGGAATACACGACTTCGCTGCAGGCTATTGTGCAGCAGGGCCTAATGCATTCGTTCAGTGTGAAGGCGAGAACTCTCTCGGCTTCTCTGGCAGCATCGGAGCATGGGCACCAGGACTACTTTTCGACATTGTGAACATCGACGGAAACGACATCTGCATTATGAATCTTGAGCAGTTCCGCACTGGCACAGGGTGGAATTCAGGCAACACATTAGTATGGCAATGCACGGCTTCAAACATAAAATGCTATTCGCCAGACGCAGAAAACCGCAACAGCGGACACGGCTGCTGGGGTGCTCTATGGGGTAACGCAGAGTGGACAAGCAGTAACGACCACGTTTCGCCACGCAGTATTTTCTATGCACAGCTCGAACAGCGAATGAAATCTGAAGGCAAGGATATGGCTGTAGATGGAAGAATCCTAATGAGAAGTACCGACGCAACAACTTCGCCTACGGTAGAACAGGCTGAACGCATGGCACAAGAAAGCCTCACCACACCACGCCTGACACTTGAAGCATGGATTGCACAACACGACAATGCAGCGATAAATGCAACAAAGATTCCTTTGTTTAAGTATAAAGCACCGAAAGAAGAGAAGAAAGAACTGGCGTTAGAACCGCTTTCACGCAACAAGATGACGAGCGGAGTCCCGTGGTGGAATGGGCGAATTAAGGACTCTTGGGTGAAAAAGTCTGCACGTCCGGCAATCACTCGATTCGTGCCTGGTTACGAAGGTACAGGGTGGACTGACAACTTAGACGACGTGGTAAACTATCTCGACAAGCGAGGCTTTGGCAGCCTTTATCATCACTATGGCCTGTGGTATGATATTAGAAGAACTGACCACGAGCGTATTCGCCGTGCCGATGGAAACGTTGAGCCACCGTTCTATGAGCAGCCGTTTGCTCGTTCAGGCGTGGGCACTGCATGGGATGGACTTAGCCGCTACGACCTCACAAAGCCTAACCTGTGGTATTGGGAACGCCTCAAGGAGTTTGCCCAGAAGGCTGCGGAGAAGAATATCTACCTTTTCAACAACATGTACTTCCAGCACAACATACTCGAAGCTGGTGCGCATTGGGTGGATTGTCCGTGGAGACCTGTGAACAATATAAACGAGACTAACTTCCCTGAGCCTGTACCGTTTGCAGGCGACAAGCGCATCTTTATGGCAGAGCAGTTCTACAACGAACAAGACCCAGTGCTTCGTCCGCTTCACAAACAATATATAAGAATGTGTCTGGAGCAGTTGAAAGACCAGCCGAATGTGGTTCATTTCATCAGTGCAGAATACACGGGACCTCTGCATTTCACTCGTTTCTGGCTTGAGACTATCGCAGAATGGGAGGCAGAGACAGGCTTGCATCCACTGGTTGCTATAAGTTGTACGAAGGATGCACAGGACGCATTACTCGAAGACCCAAAGCTCGGCAAGATAATAGACGTTATTGACATTCGCTATTGGCACTACAGCGACAAGGGGCTGTGGGCACCAGAAGCAGGTAAGAATATGGCTCCACGCCAATGGCAACGCAAGTTCCCTATTGGCAAGACGTCAAAGGCGGACATAGATAAGGCGGTCAATGAATACCAAGAACGCTACCCTGACAAGGTAGTCATCTATAATGGATTTGCGATGTAAAAGAAGCATCGCCGACCCTACCAGAAAATATTGATGCCAGTCTTTGTTTATAAGAACAATTTATTTACCACATCGTCATCCTGAACTTGATTCAGGATCTCCATCATTGCTTACAGTTCTCTTCGTAACGAAGGAGATTGCGGGTCAAGCCCGCAATGACGAGGTAGGTGTCATACTTTATTCTTTCCTTGCGGCGTCGTAGTTCCTCAATGGGTTTGCATACATGGTAAGTATGCGTTCGCGGAGGAAAGGCTTGTCGGCATTCTCAATGTCTATCTTGGCAAGTTGAGTTTCAAGATAGGATTCAAACTTTGCTTTCTCGTCGTCCGTGTAGCCGCCATTTGTTGTGCCTTCAAGCATGTCTAACGCAATGCGATTGCAAGGATAAATCATATAATTGCGATGTATCTCCTTGCTGATATGGTCTGCAACGATATCGAAGAATTCTCCCTTAGGCATATCGTCAGGCAGGGTGTCTATCCACTCGTCGATGCATGGCGCACAATGATAGTGCACATGACCTTTCTGCCCGAAGATACCTATCCGCATGTTGAGCACGTCCTCGTCTTTTGTCTTCTTGTAGTCGGTGTCGCGCTTCAGTTGGAATTCCTTTGCCTTAAGATAGTCGCAAGGGTCGTATTCGTAAGAGATTGTGAGCGGACAAAGATGCAAATCCTTCAGGCGCTGCTTCAAAGAACCTTCACCACCCATGCACATCATCTTCAAAATAGAAGGCTGAGTGAGGTCATTGCTGTCTTTTGCACGCCCTTCGCGTTGAGCAATCCAGATGTTCTCATGCTTTGCATTCACAACAAAGTGCATGTATTCAGACATTCGCTTGCTGCTTATGAGGAACTCGCGCGGAGAAAGACTGCGCTGCACGATGAAAGCCTTGCAGGTGCGTACCAGATCGTTAATCCACTGACGTGCAAGGAGGTTATCGCCGATAGCAATTTCCACCGTTGTCGAGAAGCCTGCGTCGAGCAGCAGCTTAGCAAGGAATGCTGAGTCAAGAATGATGTCGCGATGGTTACTGATGAAAGTATAGCGCTTCGTCACGTCGATATTTTCAGAATCCATCTCGCATCCACATCCCATTCCTTTGAGAAGATTTTCAAGGAAAGGGTAAGCAAATGTCTTCTGGAATGTGATGCTGTCTTTGCACTGGAAAAGTATCTGCGCAACCTTTTCAAAAGGTACGTTAGGGTATAAGGATGCAATAACCTTGCGGAAACCGTCATCTGCAAGCAAACGCTCATAGACCGCTGGCAGTTCTTCTGGTTCGTAAGGTCTTATCTCGTCAAATTCACTTGGGATTTTCATAAGTTGTAAAGTGTAAATTGTAAGTTGTAAGTTTTTTTTAAGGTAGGTTCTATAAATTGTGACTTCCACTTTTTGTGTATCTAGCAAAACTAGTTAATCTAGCATGTCTAGAACCAATAACCTAAAACCAACAACCAATAACCGTTATTAAAATTGATTTTCCACGATGTCTGACAGCACGTCCTTGATGTCAAGTCCTGCTGCTTTCACCTGCTGAGGGATGAGACTTGTGGCAGTCATGCCTGGGGTCGTGTTTATCTCAAGCATGTTCACCATGCCTTCTGGCGAAATGATGTAGTCGATGCGGATGATGCCGTTGCAATGCAGAATGTCGTAGATTATACTTGTTATCTTGCGCACTCTCTCTGCTATCTCCTCCGGAATACGTGCAGGTGTGATTTCCTGCACCTGTCCGTTGTACTTGGCATCGTAGTCGAAGAACTCATTCTCGGTTACTACTTCCGTTATAGGGAATACAACCATCTTCTCCTTTGTCTTGTAGCATCCACAAGTAATCTCTGTTCCTGCAAGGAAGCCTTCAATCATCACCTCATTGCTTTCCTCAAAGGCTACGTCGAGGGCTTTCTTCAGGTCTTCAACTTTTTTCACTTTCGTCACGCCGAAGCTGCTGCCGTCTGTGCTTGGCTTTACAAACACAGGCATACCAAGACGCTGCTCTATCTCTATTGGGTTAAGCTGGCTCTCCTCGCCTTTGCGTATGAGAACGCTGTCGGCAACGCTTACGCCAAAGCTGCGAAGATACTGGTTGAGGGCAAACTTGTCAAAGGTAAGAGCCTCTACAAGAACATTGCTTGTGGAATATGGCACCTTCACCATTTCAAAGTAACCTTGCATGATGCCGTTTTCTCCTGGTGCACCATGAATGGTGATGTAGGCGTAGTCAAACTTTTTGTTCGTGCCGTCTTCAACAAACGAGAAGTCCTTATATATAATAGGTGTCTTGCTTCCTTCGTTGAGGTGCACTTGCCAGTCCATGCCTCTTGTCTCTACAAGGTAGATATTGTATCTCTCTTTGTCAAAGAATGAGTAGAGCCCTGCCCCACTACGCATTGAGACATCGTGCTCCGATGAGTCTCCGCCGCATACTATTGCTATTGTTCTTTTCATTTTCTTTTGTTTATCGTTGGTATAGTCGCTATAGAGTCTATAGCTGCTATAGGGGTATTGTATCTATTATTCTATCACTCGTGTTGTGCCGTTGATGTATTTGCGCCATTTATCGAGCATCTGGCTCATATCGTCGGCTATGTCTGACGTGAAGTCCATCTGCTTCTTTGTCTTTGGATGCATGAAACCAAGCGTCTTGGCGTGCAATGCCTGACGTGGACAAAGGTTGAAGCAATTATTTATGAAAGCCTTGTAACTGCTGCTCCTTTCGCCACGGAGTATTTCGTTTCCGCCATATCTTTCATCGTTGAAGAGCGGATGACCAAGATGCTTCATGTGGGCACGTATCTGATGTGTGCGACCTGTTTCGAGGCGGCACTCAACAAGCGTTGCATATCCAAAGCGCTCCAGCACACGATAGTGCGTAATGGCATTCTTGCCGATGCCCGACTCTGGGTCGAAGACTGCCATCTGCATACGGTCTTTAGGGTTACGCGCAAGGTTGCCGACAATTGTTCCCTCGTCTTCGTTGAAGTTTCCCCACACGAGTGCGTTATACGTGCGACGCGTCTCATGATTGAAGAACTGCACTCCAAGCGACGTCTTTGCCTCTGGAGTCTTTGCCACAACGATGAGTCCGCTCGTGTCCTTGTCTATTCTGTGAACAAGTCCCACTTCCGGATTGTTTGGGTCGTAGTCCTTGTTGTCTCTTAGATGCCAAGCCACGGCATTGACAAGAGTACCTGTGAAGTTGCCCACACCTGGATGCACCACAAGTCCTGCCGGCTTATTGATGACCATCAGCTGGTCGTCTTCATAGACGATGTCGAGAGGAATATCCTCAGGAAGGATTGTATTGTCGTGGCGCGGACGGTCGAGCATCAAGGTGACGACATCGAGTGGGCGCACCTTATAGCTGCGCTTCACCGGCTTGTCGTTGACATGGACAAATCCTGCCTCGGCGGCTTTCTGTATGCGGTTGCGCGAGGTATAGACCATGTGTTCGAACAGATATTTGTCTATTCTCACAGGGTCTTGTCCTTTATCTACCACAAGACGGAAATGCTCATACAATTGCCCTTGCCCGTCCTCGTCAAGTTCATCAAGACTATCAACTACAATATCTTCTGCCATTATCTATGATTTTTATTTGAATGTGTTTTCTTATTTAGAGACCTCGGAGGGATTGACTTCATAGTCAATATATGCATTGTATTGCTCTCTAAGATGTTTTTTAGACGGTAAAACCGTCTCACTTTTTATTAACAGACGG
>JAUNQM010000144.1 GCA_030536165.1 Prevotellaceae bacterium
TCTTCCGTCTGGTCTCTAATGAATGGAATGGAGAGACTTATGAAGAGATTTCTTTGCCTGTAGAAGTGACAGAGGTTGTCCCAGGACAGTATAAGATTAAGGCTGATATCAGTTCGTTGGGAGAATATCCTTATGTCGTTCTCAAATCTTCTGACCCTAGTTTAAGTTTTGTCGGCGAATACGGTCCTGGCCGATTGCGTAATTTTGAATTGTCTATCTATCCACAAGCTTGCAATTTCCAGGTCATGTTTAATGGCAATAAAAAGGAAGCAGCAGTTGATTTCCTCCGTCCAAACATTGATGGAAAGATGATTGTAGATACAACATTCGTGGCTGGCGAGGACACCACTATAGTCTATGTAAATGGTGGAAACTATTATCTCCGTGCAAGAGAGACAGATGAAACAATCCCTACATACTACCCTGATGTAGCAAACTGGAATGATGCGCAGATGATAACAGTTCCTACATTCACAGAGGATTGGTATGACTCAATCTTCGTTGTCAATCTTCAGCCAAAGCCAGTTCCACTTACAGGAACAGGTGTGATTGAAGGAAAGGTAACGCACGAGCCTGAGACAGTCAGCTTTGCTCGTCGATGGATGAAACTTTCAACTGCAGAAAATGAAAACGTCAACGTATTGCTGTATGGTGCAGATGGCAATCTGACCGCAACAACCACAGTCTCTGACGAGGGCGTTTATCGTTTCGAGAACCTTCCATTCGGAACTTATTCAGTTGTTGTCGATGCAGCAGGATACGTAATAGAGTCGAATCCTAATATCACGATTTCCGCTGACAATCCTACGGCAGACAATATCGACTATACGATAACCAACGATGGCAAGGTAGTGCGTGACGGAGCAGGCGATGCACTTCCAGGCGATGCCAACGATGACAAGGTCATAGACGTTGCCGACATCACAACCATAGCAGCATACATCCTTGGCAAGACACCGGAAACATTCAATGCAGCTAATGCTGATGCCAACCAAGATGGTTCTATCGATGTTTCCGACATCACCGCTACAGCAGGAATAATCCTTGCTCCTGCACCTTCTTATCAGTCGGTTGACCTTGGATTGACAAGTGGCGTTAAATGGGCTACTTTCAATGTCGGTGCCAGCAAACCAGAAGAAATCGGCGACTTTTATGCATGGGGCGAAACAAAGACAAAGAGCGAATATACCTGGGAGAACTATCCTTATGCAGAAGGTGGCATTGGCCCTGAGATTTCAGGGACCGATAATGATGTTGCTCATGTGAAGTGGGGTGGAAGTTGGCGTCTTCCTACTAACGACGAAATCTATGAGTTGACTATGGAATGCGACTGGGAAACTACACAGATAAATGGTGTAAGTGGGTATCTCGTAAAGAGTCAGAAAAACGGCAACTCAATCTTCCTTCCATTAGCAGGAAAGAACTTCTATGGAATTGAAAATCCAGGCGAGAATGGCTATTATCGTTCTGGTACAGGCGGCTCAGGATTTTCTTATGTTATTTACATCTCACCGTTTGGAGCGGTATGTATGCATGATGCAGGTGCGGCAGGATATTCTGTTCGTCCGGTGTGTAAATGATTTGGTAAAATGTGTCGCTTGCAGGGGCATCAACTTCTTGTAAGGAAGAGGCTGCAGTTTTCGACACTATAGGTACAAGCTATACCGTACGTTTAGAGTGCTGTAAGTACGTTGGGATTTCTCTTATGTTCCCTCGCACTTGCAGCGCTCTGATTTTGTATAATCCCGAATCTGTCATTGATGCCGAGGTAAAATTTTTTGCTAAAAGTTTGGTGCTTTAATTTTTTTTTCCTATTTTTGCAATCGTTATAACAAACTATTAATTTTTGACGTTTACCGAGATGCTGTGATTACACAAGGGGATGGTGTGTCCGTTGCCTTTAGGTGATTGATTGTGTTGAGGTTCCGTCGCATTATTTTAGGAAATTCTTTTATTAAATTTATTTATTAACCAATTAAAAAAACAAAGCTTATGAAGAAAAAAATCTTTTTAGGACTTGGTGTTGCCCTTCTTGGCGTTATTGCTTTTGCAGCAATGGGTCACATTAAGGGTAAGATCTCAGGTGAGGGCGTAGTCAAGATGACTATCGTTGACTATGACAACCCTGACGTAGCAGCAGGCGAAATTACAGAAGGCGTCGTTGGCTACAACAAGATTAGCGGTGGCGCAGTTGCCAACGCAATGGTAGGCTGGGGTGTAAACAAGGTGGGTATCCTCCAGGTTGACCTCAGTGGTATTACAGCTGACAGAAACTTCAAGAAAGTTACTCTTTCTGCAGAGTGCTCTGGTTCAACAGACAGCATGAGAACTACAGGTTGGGGCGTTGGTTACAACACTTCTACTTGGTCAGCAGATTTGACTTACAACACAGCAGACCTCACTATCACAACTTGTGGTGAAGTAGCATGGACTTCAACAAAGTCTGCAACTACTTTCGAGACCCTTTCATGGGACATCACAGACGCTTTCGCAGGTGGTGCTAAGGTTGCTACAATCCTCGTTTACGAAACAGCAGCAGCTGGTGGTACATTCAAGAACCCAGTTGTGACTGTAGAGGAAGAACCATTAGTATTTGACACAGAAGCAGCAACAGAAGTTCCTGTAACAATGGCAACTTATCTCCAGGCTGAAGGTAACTCAGCTCCTGCAGGATGCCAGGACATCGCTTACTACGATGCAGCAGCTACAGTATGGAAGGCTGACCAGTCAAAGGTTTCTGGTGGTGCTTTCGTAAACCAGCTTGCAGCTTATGGTGGTACTCAGGTTACACTTGCTAAGTTCGACCTTACAGAGTATGAAATCCCATTCGACTACGAAATCGAATCAGTTGCAATCGGTCTCTATGCAAAGTGTACAGTAAGTGGTAAGAACTCTAACATCCACGGTGCAGCTATCTCTAATACAGGTATTGACCTCACAACAGCTACTTGGAACAACACTAACACAGCTGAAGTACTTGGCGAAATCACAGACCTCGGTACTATCGGTAATGGTAACAGTAGTGGCGTTTCAATGACAAAGGACATTACAGAATACTTCAACACAGTTAATGGTAAGGTATTCATGTTTGCTTTCTACACAGAGACTGGTCGTAACCAGGATCTTTCTGACATCAAGCTCGTAGTAAAGGTTAAGCCAATCGTTCACGAGACAGACCTCGCTTACTTCATCAACCAGGTTATCGCAGATAAGGCAGCAGGTGAAGATGCAGTTCTCGACCTTGATCCATCAATCGCTTACACATTCGAAAACCCAGTTGACGCAGGTCTTGTAAACCTCACTATCAATGGTGGTGGCATCACAATCCCTCTCTCTGACTCAGTTCAGATTGCAACTCAGGCAAGCCTCATCATCAACGATGTAAACTTCGATTGTGCAGCTAACACTAAGTGCGCTCCTATCGCTCTGTCAGCAAATCCTGACTCAGTTCTCGTTGGTGCAAACTATCCTGTAGCAGAAGGCGAAACTAACAACCTCCGCGCAAAGGCATTCTATGACTTAGGAACTATTACCCTCAACAACTGTAACTTCAGCGAGGTTAAGACTTCTCTCATCACAGCTAACAAGCGCGAATGGAACCTCAAGAACCTCACTATCCAGAACTGTATCATTCAGTTCGACGTTGCTTCTGGTATCGATTCTTACATCCACTGGTATGGCAACCCTAACAACGAAGGTTCAATTAAGGATATCGTTATCAAGAATTCTACATTATATAATATAGTAGAAAGCAACAGCAACTACTTCCTCCGCCTCCAGAACAGCTCTAACTCACAGGCACAGAAGGCATGGGCAGAGCCTCAGTTCGATGCTCAGGAAACTTGGACAATGACAAACAACACATTTGTCAACCTCCCTTCAAACCAGAACTTTGCTAACAACTATCCAAGCAAGAACAATGTAACTCTCGCATGGACAGGCAACGTATTCTACAACACTTATCGTTTGCAGAAGGCTTCAGGCTCAGCTGTTAGAACATTCACAGCTGCCGACAATGCTATCTGCGGTGTTACAAATCTTGTTGATAACACAGATAAGGCAAACTATGCTACAGAAGATACTCTCCTCTGCACAGGTGAAAAGGCATTCGTAGTTCCTACAGCTGCTCTCGACCTTACTAACCTCGACCTCTCAGCAAACTTCACTCCTGGTCCTGAAACTTATTCAGCAGAAATGGGCTTCGGTGATCCACGTTGGAAGGGTGTTTCTGCAAACACATTCTTTGCACAGGATTACGAGAAGGTTGGCGTTGAACTTGACTGGAAGACTTCAGTAAGCGGACGTTACGATCCTATGATTGCTGTAGAAGGTGGCAACCACTACCTCTGCGCAAACCCTGCAAACTGCAACAACAATGGTGGTACAATGAGCACTACTAACGCTGACCCTTACGTTGCAGGCAACACAGACTTCACAATGTCAGTTGACGTACGTCTCGGTTCTTCAAGCGACCAGACTGCTACTGAATTCGACATCTTCGACGCTGCTAAGGCTGTTAAGTTGCTCTCAGTAAGAGAAACTGGTAAGAACACTACTCTCTGGGTACTCAACGAAGCTGATACTCTCGACCTCGCTGGTACTGACAATGGTGCATACGTAGAAGGTCGTCCTTGGTACAACTTCACTATCACTATGTACTCAGGCGTTCTCTTCGTAAGCGCTAAGAATGCTGAGACTGGTGAAGTTCTCGTTGACAAGAAGGTATTCGACCATCAGTCAGCTGAAGGTGGTGCTGGTGGCATGCAGTTCATCACATCTCGTTACAATGCAGCATTTGCTATTGATAACGTAGTTGTTCGCAAGACTAAGAGCACAGACCTCCCTGAAGGACTTGTTCCAACTCAGTACACTATCAACTACCTCTATGGTGGTAGCCCAATCAAGGAAGCTCGCGTTGCTTCAACATTCGTTGGCTATGAAGTTAAGGCTTCTGACGCTGATATGGCAGCTATTTACGACCAGACTGATGACGTTATCAACATGAAGTATCTCTATGAATCAGGTGCAGAGACTCTCACAGCAGCTGAAGACGCTTCACAGAACGTAATCAACCTCGTATTCCGTCAGGCTAACCGCGTACAGTACAAGCTTACTGGTACTTGGGGTGCAACTGAAAAGACTATCAACCTCATCAAGAAGGATTCTCCTCTGTCATGGGAAGGTGAGACAGTTCTCTCTTACTATCCAGAATTCATCCTCGACGGTGACTCACTCGGATATTGCAGCGACGGCCAGCAGGTAGCAAAGCAATACACTTACGAAGAGGTTCTCCCAGCTGAGAACTATGTACACAAGTTGCCATACTCTGGAAACTACACTATCTTGAACCAGACAACTCCAGGTACAATCAAGAACGTATTGTTCTACAGCGAGGCAGAAGAACTCGAAGGCTTCACTAAGTCAGAGCAGATTAACCAGGGCATCCGTTGCTCAGCAGGTTACTGTGCTTACAACTTCGAAGACCAGACTCTTATGACTCTCGAACCAGGTACTTACTACTTCGCAACTCAGTTCTGGGGTGGTACTTCAAGCAGCCAGTGGGAGATTGGTAAGATTCAGATTGGCGACGTAACTCTCAGTGTTTCTACAACAGGTTCTATCGGTCAGGTTACTAAGACTGTCACAGTTACTGAAAACACTCCAGTTATTGTTAAGGCTATCGACCAGACTACAGACTATAAGAACTCAGGTTACGACTGGTTCCTCATCCAGAAGCTCAATGCTCCTGAAATCACTACAAGCAATGCTTCTATCCTCTGCGACGATTCAGTTGACGTAGCTAACTATGTAACATCTACAAGCGCATCAGCTATCACTTACACTTCAAGCGACGAAAACGTAGCTAAGGTTGTTGATGGCAAGCTCATCGGTGTTGCACAGGGTGCTGCTCAGATCTTTGTAAGTCAGGCTGAAGGCAATGGCTTCACAGCAGCAACTGACACATTCAATGTATCAGTTAACGTACTCGCTAAGCTCCCTGAAATTGCAGCAAATGCTTACTATTCTTGGCAGTCACCAGAAGGTGAAGTACAGGAAGTAGGTGGTAAGGCAGTAGCAGTGGGTGATGAAACTCGCGTTAACTACAGTCAGGTTCCAGCTTTCATGCAGTACTACACAATCTGTTTGTGTGGTAAGAAGGACCTCAGCGATGGCAAGTACATCACTGTAACCCTCGACCAGGCACTTGCTGAAAACGATACAATCGTTGTTTATGCATTCAAGAACAAGGGCGACGACTCTAAGAAGTCAGGCGTTAAGTTCTTCTGGGGTGCAGAAGGCACATCAGATGTATTGGCAGGTGGCAACGACTTCCCTGACATCTACAATGGTGGCGTTGAACCAGTAGCTGTTAAGTATGCTGTTCCAGCATCTGCAGCTGGTCAGAACGTATTCCGCATGAGTCGTTCAGAGACTGGTACAAACCTCTTCATCGCACAGCTCTATATCGTTCCTTCTGAGGTACCAACAGGCATCAACGAAGTAAACAACAGCATCTTCAGCGGTGAGACAATGTACAACATCCGTGGCCAGAAGGTAACTAAGGCTAACAAGGGTGACATCATCCTCGTTAAGGGTAAGAAGTACATCGTAAAGTAATTGAACTACGTCATCCTGAACTTGATTCAGGATCTCAGTAAGCATTAAACCAAGCCCTGGCACTTTTTGTGTCGGGGCTTTTTTGTGCATGTAGGTGATGCGTAAGCATTCGATAAACTACAGGTACTATTACCAGCATGATAAAGTTACAGCG
>JAUNQM010000145.1:0-6508 GCA_030536165.1 Prevotellaceae bacterium
GTTAACCGAAAACCCACAACCAACAACCCACAACCGGTTAAACGATCAGGCATATCTCTCCGCTTCCATATTCTTTTCCATCAATCGTAGCCGTACAGCCAAAAGGTATCTCTACCTTCAGTGTCTTTTTGCCTTGGACTTGTCGGTAGATTTCCACTTTTATCACTCCATACGGGGTCTGCTTTGTGGCTTTAACCCAATCGATTCCTTCAGGCAACTGTGGCGAGACAAAGAAATGACGATAGCCAGGGGCATCAACATCTGGCTTGATACCTGCAAGCGACTGGTAGAACCATGTGCCAATGCCGTTGTAGCAATTGTGTATTCTTGAACGCGAGCGGTCCCACGACTCCCACGTTGTCGTGGCTCCGTGGTTTATCATGTCTAGATAACCTGGGTAGTCAGGCTGCTTTAGTATATCGTACATCAACTGTACTTTTCCGTTTCTTATAGCCCACTCCGTAAATATTGGCACGCCAACAAGACCTACGGCAATATGGGTATTATACTTAGTTCGCGAGAGGTTTTCGAGTTGCTCGCACACATTATTATATATATAAGGTGGAACAACGTCTGCATTCATGGCATACGACATGTCTAACGGCGACGCTGTTGCGTATGTATTTTCCTCCTCGTTGAAAAACGCCTCGTGTATCTTCTTGTTCAGCCTTGTGCGCCATTGCAAGTATTTGGCTGCATCATCGTTGCGTCCGAGATACTTTGCTATCATGGCCATCGACTGAAGACATTCACTGACAAAACAGTTGCTGACTATGCTCACAGAACGTTCATTGCCTGCATCGACGCCTGCTGGAGTAAGCCAGTCACCGAGGAACCACATGCGATTCTTCGTGTCAGGCCAGCGTTGCAGCAGTCCTTCTAGCGAATATTTCTCCACATAATCAAGCCATTTCTTCATGCTGCAGTAGTGCTTCCTAATCATGCGGTCGTCGCCATAATTCAAATATGCACGCCATGAAGCCTGAATGATGAATCCACACCAATATGGTCCACCGCCTCCACCACCGGCAGGTGCTACATGAGGCATGCCACCGTCTTCATCCTGCGCATCGCTCCATGCGTCAAGCCAATTGTAATATGTGGTTGCAGCGTCTTGCATCGTCTGCAAAGTCATTGTCGATGAATTGCCATCGCCACCGTATCCCATACGCTCAAGGTGCGGACAATCGACCATATACCCACTAAATGTCAAGCAGCGCAAAGTGCGTTGTATCATGTCGTGAATGGCATTGATGTCGGAATCAGAACAAGAGAAAGAAGTTGTCTCTGCTTGATTTGCGGCTATCTGGAGGGCTTCCATCTTGTCTATCGAAGGCTTTTCGTCGAGTCCGCTCAACACAACATAACGATATGCGTGATGATTAAAGCGATTACAGAACGCTGACGGTAACTGCGAAGAAGCAATTAAGACGTCCTTCTCACCTGAAAGTTGAGGTTCCGTCGTGTAGTCGTCGGAATATTCCATTGTGATTTCTTGCCCTTCTTTGAGCAGTCCAAAATCGGCACTGAACCATCCTGTAATGTTTCGTCCAAAGTCGATAAGCCATTTCTTATCGCCCATCGGCTTAATGCTCTGCGGCTTGAGGCGAGCCACAATCTTGTTGCCAACAAACATTTGTGGCGTTGACTTCTGGCTCACAGAAACCACCTTGACACCTGCGGTGCCCACTTTATCAACCGAAGGCTTACCTTTTCGTGCATCAATTCTTTCGCCACCAAACTGCAATGGAGCCCATGTACCAATGTCGGTCAGGTAGCCAACTCCGTCGGCATTGCATTTCCACGTGGCATCGGTGGCAGCAATCACAGTTGCTCCCGTGGCTGATGCGTCGTCTAATTCTGCCCTGACGACTGGTGTTTCCATCGCGTTGGCAAAGTTGTTTTTCTTGTACCAGCCTTTTCCTAACCATATAGCAATGACGTTTTTGCCCTTTTTCAAATAGGAGGTTACGTCGTAGCTTACCGTGAGCGAATGCTTGTCTAACTGCGACACGGCTGGTGCAAGTACTTGCTCCCCTACTCTCTTGCCGTTGATGTAAAGTTCATGATACCCCAACGAATTCACATGCATCACGGCAGTGCGTGGCAATCGTTTGAGGTCGGTTGTGGTTGAGAGTACAGGGGTTGTGTTGTTGGTATTTAAGGTAGTGATGTATTCTCCTTTGAAGTCTTTGTCGGAAATTATTCCCACTCCAAAACGTGCTGTCTTGCTCCACGCAGAGCATAACCCAGACCTATTCCACGTTCTTACGCGCCAATAATATAGGTGTCGAGGCAATAAATTCCTCCCATTATACGGCACCATGACAGACTCTTTGCTCGCCACTTTGCCCGACTTCCAAACGTCGGCCTTACCTTTCAGAAGGAGTTTTTCCGTCGTGGCAACCTCTATCTCGTAGGCTGTCTGAACATCGTTGCTCTGTGAAGAGTGGTTCATCCAGCTGAAATGCGGCACTACAGCCCCCTCCATCTCTAGGCCTACCCCTACCCCCTCCCCGGAGGAGGGGAACTGATGGGAGGGCATGATTGCAACGGGGTCGGTAAGATTCTCACACAGAAGTTTATCGACGGTGATGCCAGAGCCAGCAATTACATAAAGTGGCAAGGCTAATGCAATGCACATCAGTATGCTTCTCGCCATCCCTGCGCGGATGGTAAGCAAGTGATGATTAGGCTTCCGAATGCTGTTTTTCAAGGTCTGTTTCATGTAGCTTCTATAGTTTAGTCTTATGCCGACAACTATTGACGTTTCTCGGAGCTCTTCACTTAGGTGTTTCCTTGTTCACACCTTAGGTGTTGCACGATGAACACCTTAGGTGTGAAAAGGTCATATAACGTTTAACGCAGAATGCGATTAAAACTTTGCAGCGGTACGTTCTTTCTTGGCGTATTGCTTGACGAGCACTGCGAAGTGTGCTGGCAGGAGTTGTGGCTCAACCTCACAAGTGATGATGCGGGTCTCGCCTGGCAAGAGGGTGACATATCCGTCGCTCATGATTGCTGGCAGGATGCGTGCCTTAGTCTTGGTGTTGATGAGACGAAGGCGGTTGGCAAACGACACTTTGTCGGTGTTGTTGGTCAGCACGATGTCGAACTTGCCGTCGGCGACGCTGCCTATCTTGCAATCGAGCGGTGCTTCTGCCATTGTGTTCAATGCCTTATAGTCGTATTCGCGCTTCTGGTTTGTCCAGTAGAAGTTGGTATCGACAGTGTTGCCGCCGATAGAGAGTGAAAGACGAAGGAAGAGCATGTCGCCTTCATATTGCTTTGGCAGGTTGAGGGTGAACGCCTCGGCGATGTTGCTTGCCTCAACGTTGATGCCCGACTTTGAGTTGGTGGCGATAAGGTGTCCGTCGATGTCGAACACCTCTGCCTTTACGATTGCATTGGTGATGGTGCGGGCTGTGGTGTTGATGACTTTGACGCTGTTGTTGTAGCAGTTCCACTGCACATGCTGTGATGCGCATGCCTGCTTTGCACCCCAGTAGCAACCTGTAGGGTCGTAATAGTAGTCGTAGGTCTGCCATACGAACGATGGATATGCTGGGTGGCTCATCCAGATAAGCAGGGTGGATGCGTCGTTCCACATCTTGTCGTTCCATGCTTCATACATTCCCTTCATGTCCTCGAGGTTGATGAGCTGCGCCTTCTCGCAGAACTCTTCGAGGCTGCTGCACTCGCCGTAACGGTCGTTGACGGAATGAACGTAGTCGATAGGTCCGCCGTTCCAGGCTTCCTTGCCGAAGAAGTGCTTGTTATAGACGGTATTGTCGGAGTCTTTGAGTGCTTCATCGGTAGGCAGCGGCCACTGCTGGTCGGCAGGGATGAAGAGTCGCGTGCTCTCGTAGGTAGGGAATGTTGCCATGCCGATTTCGGAGCGGCAGCCGTAGCCATAGTCGAAGCCGTAAGGGTATGACGGCTTGTTGAAGGCGAGGTTGCTCCATGAGCCTTCGAAGTGATGCTTAGGCGTCATGTCCTTCCACCATCCAGAGCCAGACTTTGCTTCCTGATTGGAGCATGACGTGTAGAGACGGTCGTTGGCATCTTCTTCCATGACGATGAGTCGGAGTGCCTTGTCGATGTCGTCAACAGGGCGAGTCTCGTTGGCTCCACACCAAAGGGCGATGCTCGGATGATTGCGCAGGCGGCGGACTTTGTCGCGGGCATTTGCCTTAAACACGTCGTGCTCTACGACGTCATTGTATGCTACATAGAGCCAGAAGTCGGTCCAGACGAGGATGCCGTATTTGTCGCAATAATCGTAGAATTCATCGTCGGTGACGCAGCCAGTCCAGAGGCGAATCATGTTGTAGTTCATCTCTTTGTGGAGACGTATCTTCTGTTCGTACTGTTTGCCGTGGCAACGGAGCAGATACTCTGACATGCCCCAGTTTCCGCCTTTGGCAAAGATGCGCTGACCATTGATGACGAACTGAAGCACGGGCATATCGACGCGGTTCTTCTCGATGCGATATTCAAACTTGCGGATGCCGAAGTCGATGCTGCGAGAGTCGCTCACCTTGCCATCGACAAGGGTTTCGAGTTTGCAATTATACATGAACGGCTCGCCATATCCATTAGGCCACCAGAGCTTTGGATTCTTGATGACGAGCTGCTTCATTTCGTATGGAGTCAAGCTGATGTGGGCAGTATCATTAGCCGCAACTTCAACATCCTTCTGGAACTGGATGTTGCCAGGAGTGATTGTGCCGCGCAGTGTGATGGACTTTTTCTCGCTGCCGCAGTTCTCGATGTCGGATGAGACAAAGATTTCGCCCTTATCCATTGTAGGAAGCGAGCTGCGCACCCACGGGTCAATCATTACTGCCTCGCCAGTAACTGCTACGTAGCAACGGCCTGGGATGCCGTTGAGTCGGCCTGGGACGTAAGGCATCCAGTCCCAGCCTGCGCCTGAAAGATAGCTTGGCGAACAAGCGACTCCGTAAGGGCCAGGGGCTTTGCGGGTCTTTTTCTGGTCGCAATCGTAGATGAGGACAGAGACAGTCTGCGCCTTTCCTTGCTGGTAGTATTCGGTTACGTCGAAGCGTGAACGCATCATGTGCCCCTTGACGTCGCGGGTTGACTCAGACGTGCCCGATACCTTATGCCCGTTGAACCAGAAGTCTGCATAGCGGTTGGTGTTGTCGAAGCAAAGCCATACGCGCTGCCCAGGCTGCACCTGTGTAGGCAACGTGAACTCTGTGCGATACCAGAAGGGACCATTATACTTGGTCTCATCTACCTTATATATGTTATCGGCATATTCTGGGCATGGCTCTTTTCCTGCCTCAACATAAGAAGTGAATACGACACCTGGAACTACGCCTTTCACTGCCTGCTTCGGCATGCGATAGCCAGTTGTTGAGATTGTGGCACCGTCGGCATTGATTTCAGACTGACGTGCCAGCTGCCACTGTGCGATACCCTCGCCAGTGCCTAAAGAATACTCGGTGCGCTGAGCGTAAGAGCCCACAGCGCAAAGCATCATAATAGCTAAAAGTGTTTTTCTTTTCATATCAGTTTGGTTATTTTAATGGTTAGTTTTTAATTGTGAATTATTTAGACGAAGTCTTCGGTTTGCTGCCCATGACGAGTTTGAGTTCACCACCAGCGACAATCTCAGAGAAATCAAGCCAGCAGCGGTTCAGCTTCTTGCCGTTGAGGGTTGCACTTTGAATATAGATATTTTCGTCGCTATTGTTTTCGGCAATGACGGTAAATGTCTTGCCCGTTGCAGGCAGTTGCATTACAATACGATTGAATACAGGCGATGTAATCTCCGTGCGAGTCTCACCTGGACAATAAGGATGCAGACCTGCAGCAGAGAGTACATACCATGCCGACATCTGACCTACGTCCTCGTTCCCCTTGAGTCCGGCAATCTGATTCTCGTAGGCATATTTGCAGATATATCGAGTCCAATACTGCGTGCGCCACGGCTGACCGAGACGGTTGAAGAGATAAGGAACTCCGTGGACAGGTTCGTTGGCATGGTTATAGTAAAGATTCCAGAACATATCCTTCGGTGTGCTCTCGAACATCCATTCAAGGTCGGCAAGGACTTTCTTCTTTCCACCCATGAGCTTGACCATTCCGTCAACATCGTGCGGCACGAACCATCCTTGCTGCAAAGGATTGCACTCCATTGTGCCGTACCATTCCTTCAGTCGCCCTTCTTCAGGCCATTCAGCCCAAGAGCCATCCTCATTACGTGGACGGAACCAATGCTTGTCGTTGTCCCAGATGTTCTTATAAGCCATACTCTTCTGCAAGAACTCTTTCTTCGTAGCATTATCGCCAAGCATATCAGCAAGGCGAGAGACACACCAGTCGGCATAGGCGTATTCGAGAGTGTAGGAAATGCTCATACCACCTGCTGAATAGCCATACTTGTCGTTGCCAAACTCTGCCGATGAGTTTTTGCAGTATTGCAGTGCGAGCTTTGCATCGAAGTTGCGGATATTCTTGGCGTAAGCATCTGCTATGA
>JAUNQM010000145.1:6518-6766 GCA_030536165.1 Prevotellaceae bacterium
CATACATCCGGAATATGCGTTCATCAGTTCCCAACGCTCGTAATACTTACGACCGCTCTGCGTGGCAAGGGTTGTCAGCGAATTGATAAGGTCGCTGACGAGTGTCGGGTTGATGATGGTCTGCAATGGCATCTGCGAACGGAACACATCCCATCCTGAGAATATGGTGCGCTTAGTAAAGCTGCCATCGCTCTGATATACCTTCTGGTCTCCACCTACATAGCGTCCGTCAACATCCTGATGGATTC
>JAUNQM010000374.1 GCA_030536165.1 Prevotellaceae bacterium
AAATATGCTTTTATTAAAAAAGCGGTGACCGAAGCCACCGCCTTAAAAAACAAAATTTAGTTTTTCTTAACACCTATATCAACTGTTTGTCCGTTGATGTCCCAAGATTTTGTAATGCCGTCTTGTGAGCCAGTTATAACATCGGTTGCCATAACATCGGTAAGCATTAAATCTTTCTTTCGATTTACGATATCTTCGAGCTTATCGTTACCACTGATGTAAATAGTAATCATGTCCATAACTTCGAAGTCAGCTTCTTTACGCATTGTCTGGATTTTGCTAACCATCTCTCTAATGAAACCTTCTTCAATAAGTTCATCAGTAAGATTAAGATTAAGAACAACTGTAATGCCGTAGTCGCTCATGGATTCGTAGCCTTCAACCTGAGCAGTCTCGATAAGCAAGTCGTCTTTTTCGAGAACAACTTCACCACTAGCTAAAGCGAGTTTTAACGCACCAGTTGCATTGATTTCATCCATTGCACTATTGCCATCTAGAGAAGCAAGAGCATTTCTAATTTCACCAACTTGTTTTCCGAATTTCGGACCAACGGTCTTGAGTTGTGGCTTAAATGAATATGAAGAGAAGTCGCGAACATCATCTTTCAATTCAACAGCCTTAACATTAAGCTCATCGGCAACGATATCAGTGTAGAAGCTTTCCATTTGCCAAGGAGCTTTGATGTACATGTTAGCAAGTGGCTGACGGTTTTTAACATTTGCATTGTTTCTGCATGCTCTGCCCATTACAACAACGTCCAAGACATGTTCCATATTCTTTTCGAGTTCCTTATCGATGAAAGATTCATCAGCTTTAGGGAAATCTGCAAGGTGGATACTTTGAGGACTGTCAGGGAAGTCTTTGCAAACAAGGTTTTGGTAAATGTCTTCGGTCATAAACGGAATAAACGGAGCTGCTACGAGGCAGAAAGTTGTAAGACATGTATAGAGAGTCATGTACGCATTAATCTTATCTTGCTCCATGCCTTTAGCCCAGAATCTTTCACGACAACGACGAACATACCAGTTACTTAAATCGTCGATAAAGTCTTGAAGGGCACGGCCTGACTCAGGAATTCTATAGCCCTGCATATTTTCATCAACATCTTTTATCAAAGTATTTAATTTAGATAAAATCCATTTATCCATAACCGAAAGTTTTTCCGGTTCAAGTTTGTAATCTTTTGCGTTGAAGTTATCTATGTTTGCATAAAGAACATAGAACGCATAAGTATTCCAAAGAGTACCCATGAATTTACGCTGACCTTCAATAACAGCGTCGTCATGGAAACGGCTTGGAAGCCAAGGAGCTGAGTTAGTATAGAAGTACCAACGGATAGCATCGGCGCCATGTTTTTCTAAAGACTCAAATGGGTCAACCGCATTTCCTTTACTCTTACTCATCTTCTGGCCATCTTTATCCTGTACATGTCCAAGAACGATTACATTCTTATAAGGAGCCTTATTGAAAATTAAAGTTGAAATAGCCATAAGTGAATAGAACCATCCACGTGTTTGGTCAACAGCCTCGCTAATAAAGTCTGCAGGGAAGTGCGCTTCGAAAAGTTCTTTGTTTTCGAATGGATAATGATATTGAGCAAAAGGCATAGAACCTGAATCATACCAGCA
>JAUNQM010000375.1 GCA_030536165.1 Prevotellaceae bacterium
GTCAGTTATCAATTAAACCAGCCCTCCACACCTAAGGTGTTACTCACGTCACACCTTAGGTGTCACCATAGTTCACACCTTAGGAGTTTCTTTTGTCACACCTCAGGTGTGAAGGCCTAAAAAATGCAATAGACAATGCTACGATGCATTGTCTATTACAACTATTAAAAACTATAGGAACTATAGAAAAAATCACATAAAAGCAGGACTTTTCCCCGTAAATTGCTCATCGCGCACGCGCACGCGCGTTATATAAATAAGGTGTAGCGCATCTACTATTTCGGTCATGGCACAATCAGCGAACTGTCGCCGTAGCTCAGGAAACGGAAGTCGTGGGCAAGCGCATAGTCATAAATCTCATGCCAATCACCGCCAGCAAGGAACGCGCTCACCAAGAGCAAAAGCGTGCTTTTCGGCTGATGGAAGTTGGTAATCAGTTTCTTAACTATTTTGTATTCGTAGCCTGGAGCAATGATAATCTGTGTGCTGCCATGAATAGCCGTAAGATTTTTCGCTTCCATATAGGTCTGCAAAGCTGTTATTGCTTCAACCGCCGACAGTCTTTCTGCATTATCGTATGGCTGCCATTGAGTCACGTGGAGGTCGTATTCTGAAATATCAGGGTCGGCAGACACCATACAACCAAGATAATACAGGCTCTCAAGGGTTCGCACACTCGTTGTGCCCACCGCAAGAACCTCACAATTATGGTCGAGAAGTGCCTCTATCGTATGCTTCGCCACGCAAAATGTCTCACTGTGCATTTCGTGGTCTGCAATCTTCGCAGACTTCACCGGCTTGAATGTCCCTGCTCCAACGTGCAACGTAAGTTCCTCACGCTCCACGCCTTTTGCGTCCAACGACTGCAAGACTTCCGGAGTAAAATGCAGCCCAGCCGTCGGTGCTGCCACGCTTCCTTTTATCTTGCTATACACAGTCTGATATGTGCGCTTGTCGCTTTCCTGCGTCTCGCGGTTCAAATATGGCGGAATCGGCAGTTCACCTACAACGTCGATGAGTTCAGCAAAAGACAAGTTTTCATCATCATTGTCATTGTCATAGTCATCGTCATCGTCCCCCTCATTATCGCATGTCCACGTGAAATCTACGAGGTAGCCCGTGCCCTTCTGACCGCAAAGTTCTGCCGTAAGAGTGCATGCCGACTGTGAATCGGGAAGAGCAAAAGTGCACGTCAGTGCCCCACCCTTCCACTTCTTCAGGTTTCCGATAAGGCATACCCACTGACAATGTCCGCGAGTCTGAAACACCTGTTCATAGTCCGTAGGCATAGAAGGCTCAAGCAGAAAGACTTCAATCAGCGCACCAGTCGATTTGCGGAAGTGTATTCGCGCCTGGATAACCTTCGTGTTGTTCATCACCATCAGCGTACCCGACGGGATGTATTGATGAAGGTTAAAGAACTTATCTTCGCTTATTTTGCCCTTGTCATAGAGCAGCAACTTAGAGTGGTCGCGCTGCTCAAGCGGAAACTTCGCAATCCGTTCATCAGGCAACGGATAGTCGAAATCATTGATTTGTATGTGTTTTGTATCTATCATTTTCTATTGTTGGCTGTGGGTTATCGGTTGTAGGTTATAGGTTAACCTATGACCTAAAAACCATA
>JAUNQM010000146.1 GCA_030536165.1 Prevotellaceae bacterium
TATAATATTGTGATTGATGCAAAACTTGCATTCGGGACAGGCACTCATTTCACCACACAAATGATGCTGCACAACCTTTTGCTGCAAAATATAAAGCCTACGACCTCGGTTCTCGACTGCGGTTGCGGCACCGGAATACTCTCAATAGCAGCATCGAAGATTGGTGCAGCACATGTCGTAGGATATGATATAGATGAATGGAGCGTAGAAAACAGTCGCCACAATGCCGACCTTAATGGCATCGACAATATAGAAATTCACCTTGGCGACGCTTCATTGTTAGGCACAGAAATCAATGGAAGTTTCGACATTGTGATGGCAAACATCAACCGCAACATACTCATTGCAGACGTTTCCAAGTTCGTGTCAGTAATGCACACGGGGTCACGACTTATTGTCAGTGGCTTTTACATTTCAGATGCATCTGACATAGCAGATTCTTTCTCCACCTATGGTCTGTCACTTGTCAGCGCCACCGACGCCCACGACTGGCAGTCGTTAGTATTCGATTTGTGAACAGAATATTAGCGTTTAGAGGCAAGTTTCTTTAAGTCTTTGAGTGCCATTTTGCCAGCTTTCTCGCCTTGCTCTATCATGTAGGCAATCTTCTTTGGCTTAAAGTCGGCAGCGGAACATCCCTTTAGGTCGGGGTTTATATATATATCGACCATCTTGAGGTTTTCCTTGTATTTGTTCAGGTCAGGGCGCTGCGTAAGCCATCGGAACATGGTCTGCCATTGGTTCTTGGGCGCTGACCCCTCCTCTTTTTTCTTGCGGTCGAAGTGTTTGTTCTGTGTGAGGTCGATGGCAATGACTTTCTCTGCACCCATCTCCTTGACGACATCGACAGGGAGATTGTTTTTCATACCACCATCGACGAGCAGCATGCTATCCAATTCGACTGGCTTGAACACGCCTGGTATTGCCATGCTTGCCCGCATTGCCATAGGGAGGCTTCCACTGCGAAGTATGACTTCTTGGAACTTCCTAATGTTGACTGCCACGCAGCGGAACGGGATTGGGAGTCGGCTGAAATTTATTGGTTTCTCGTGGCCTGTCATCCGCGTGAACAGGCTGACAATACTGTCGCCACGACTGAGTCCGAGCGTGCGCGAATGATCCGCTGCTTTGTTTTTCGGGCGCTTTATAGGGAATCCGAACAGGTATGTGGTGCTGTCGCGGTGGGAGATGAACTTGCCTGAGTTTTCGAGGTCGCGGTCGGCAAGCAGTGAGAGCCATTCCTGGGAATGGAACAGGGAATCGAGGTCGGCAGCACGGTAGCCGACGCTATAGAGGGCACCGATGATGGCACCGATGCTCGTGCCTGCTATATAGTCAATCTTTACTCCAGATTCTTCGATGTATTTCAGCACACCTACCTCAGCAGCGCCCTTCGCACCACCACCGCCTAACACAAGCCCTATCTTTGGGCGGGATTGCTGCACTTTCTTTTTCTTTGCTGCGTTGCAATCTGTGCTATAAGCCACGGCAAAGATCAAAGCAATGATGAAAGAAATAATAAATCTATTTTGTCTCATAATGTTATCTATTGATTATACGGTTAATGATTGAACTTGGAACCTTATCATCGAATCTCATTTCACTTGGATTATATCCTCGATATCTGTTGTTTCATTCTTGTAGGGCTGGAAATTGTTAAGGTTGGGACGAGATTTGTCGAAGCCCTGCGACGCAAGCCGCAGTGAGTCTATTCCATATTTCACATTTATCTTGTCCATCACTCCCATGAGTTTCTTCGAGCGTGACAACGACTCGCCTGATTCTTCAAAGAGGTCGAGTTGCACGTATGCATCGGAATCAATATCGGAAAGAATAACCCCTGCACGTTTGTATTGAAACCCTGTGCGATAGATTGATTCTAAAGCCTCGACAGCAGTCTTGGCTATGATGCGTGCATCGGCCGAACTAACCTTTAATTTAATTGTTGCCGCATTGGAATATTGTGGTAAATCTTCTCTGTGAGGGTTTGTTGCAATGAATGTTGTCACTTCGCGGCAGATGCTGTGTTGGTCACGCAGTTTGCGTGCAGCCGCAACAGCATAGTTGCTCACGTATGTCTGCAACTGCTGCAAGTCGGCAGTCATATATGTAAATGTGCGCGTGTGTGCGATAGTCTTCTGCTGAGCCTTATTCTCGATACTTATACAAGGTTCACCACGCAATTCGCGCCATGTGCGAAGTCCTGTCACCTTGAAGAGGTTCTTCACCTCATGAGCAAGTTTCTGCGAATAGTCCCATGCCGTATGTATTCCCATTGCTTCCATCCGTGGAGCCAAACGCCTGCCCACACCCCAGACATCAGTTATAGGAAGCCCTTGCAGAGCTTTATCAAGTTTGTCGGCTGGAAGCACGCAAATGCCTCTGTAGCCGGCATAGTGCTTGGCATACCACGTTGCCACCTTTGCAAGGGTGTAGGTCATCGAGATGCCACAACTGACAGGAATACTTGTGCATTGCTCAATATGGCTTTTGACCTTTACAGCGTATTCGCGCAGCTGTTTCGGGTCGCCAATCGGCAGTTCACCAAAAAACTCGTCAACGCTGTATTGGGTAAAGTTTTGCAATATATCCTGTTCCTTCACAAGCTGCATCAGGCGACGGGATATATCAACATACTTCGGCAGATTGGCCGCAAAGACTGCCACATTGTGCCTGTTCAACACGTCCTTTACCTGAAACACAGGATTGCCTCGTTTCAGCCCGAGAGCCTTTGCCTCCTTTGTCAGAGCAAGAATGATGCCACCACCCGCCTCGTTGCAGTTTGCCACCACAACAGGTTTGCCTTGCAAGTCGGGGCGAAGCGACACCTCACAACTGGCATAGAACGAGTTACAGTCAATGTGGAGGAACATCAGTGCATTTACAATTTACAATTTTCCTTGAACCTTGAACTTTGTAATCGGCTTTGCCGCTTGGCTCGTCCAAGAACCTTGAGCCTCTCTGCATCCACTGCTCACTTCTTCTTAAGTACCCATTGCACGACGCCCCAAACCTGAAGTTCGGATGGGTCATCGATAATGATTGGGGGATAGTCTTTGTTGCCAGACATGAGCACTACCCTACCCTCGCGCTGGATTATGCGCTTGAGTGCGAACTCGCCCTCTACGACACATACAGCAATGCTTCTCTCAGTAGGAAAAAGCGAGCGGTCAACGACAAGCATATCTCCGTCGTCGATGCCTTCGTCAATCATAGATATTCCTATGACCTTCACTATGAAAGTAGATGCCGGATGCTTCACCAATTCCTTATTCAAGTCGATAGGCTGGCTTATGTACGCATCCTGCACAGGCGACGGGAAGCCTGCATGCACCTTTGCTTCCTCTATCATCTGCACGCGGACTTCACTCGACTGCTCTATTGGGTAGATTACTAACTTAGGTTCGGTTTTCATATTATATGCAAAACTTATACTCCTATTATATAAGTTCTGCAAGTCCAGCATCGTCGATAGTGGCAAGAGACTTTTCTACAATCACCTTGCGAGTCTTTTCTTCATCGTCGGTGCGGAAAAGCAGAATGCCATTACCTCCGAGCAGGAAGGAATAGAGGTATGTGATACCTATACCCTCATCGGCAAAAATCTTCAAAGCATCAGCTGCTGCACCTGGAACGTTGTCGAGTTTCAGAGCAAACGCTTCAGACATGGTGACGCTCACAGAGTTTTCGCGCATCATATCGTATGCCTTTTTCGGGTTGTCGCATATTATACGCCAGATTCCATAATCAAGAGTATCTGCGATTGTTGTAGCTACAATCTGTATGCCTGCCTGCTTGAGAAGCTGCAAAACCTTAAGGAGTTTGCCAGACTTGTTCTCAATGAAAATTGCTAATTGATTTACTGTCATAGTTGTTATTGTTTTTGCGGTTATGCGGTTTTCAAAACTGTAAGTTGTAAATTGTAAAACGGTTTTGGGTTATTGGTTTAAGGTTATAGGTTAAACCTACAACTAACAACCCATGTTTGTAATATGTAATTTATTTATAATGAGTCCTGAGGTCTTTCACACGTACAGCCTTACCTTCTGTGCGTGGCAGAGTATTCTTTGCCACGAGTTTCACCGTCGGAGTAATAAGGATCTCATCCTTGATCTGACGAGTTACTGTCTTTGTGAGGTTAGCCAAATGCTGATAGTCATCGACAAACATTGCATCATTGATTTCAACCTCAATCGTCATTGCATCGTGATCGCCTTCAGTGAGTGTGATGAGATAGTCAGACGAGAGTTCGTCGAAGTGCATCAAAATCTTTTCAATTTGTATTGGGAAGATATTTACACCACTGAGGATAATCATATCGTCGCTACGTCCCTTCATACGGTCGAGACGTTTGTGATGGCGTCCGCAAGGGCATTCGCCTGGAAGAATACGCGTAAGGTCACGAGTGCGATAGCGAAGGAGCGGCATTGCTTCACGATTGATTGATGTTAGAATGAGTTCACCTATTTCACCATCAGGTACTGGTTCTAACGTCTCTGGATTAACTATTTCTACGATGTAATAGTCTTCCCAGATATGCATGCCGTTCTGCTCCTTACATTCAAAAGCCACTCCTGGACCGCACATCTCCGACATACCGAATGAGTTGTAAGCCTTTACGCCCATCATTTCTTCGATACGCTTACGCTGTGCCTCGCTGTGAGGTTCTGCACCAATGATAAATGTCGTAAGTTTGGTGTCTTTACGTGGGTCGATGCCCAGCTGATCCATAACTTCACGCAGACGCGGTGCATAACTTGGCATGGCATGGATCGCTGTCGTGCCAAAGTCTTTAATGAACTTTATCTGGCGCAATGTGTTGCCAGCCGCAGCAGGTACTGTCAGCATTCCGAGTCGTTCTGCTCCATATTGGAAGCCCAAACCTCCTGTGAACATGCCATATCCAGAAGTGTTCTGGAACACATCATCAGGGCGCAAGCCAACCATATAAAGGCAACGCGCAACGGCATTTGCCCACTCGTCTAAATCGCGTTGAGTATGGAGAATTACGGTAGGATTACCTGTAGTACCGCTTGATGAGTGCAGACGGACACACTTATTGAGAGGTACACTTGCAATGCCAAAGGGATAGGTTTCTCGCAAATCCTGCTTGGTGGTAAACGGAATCTTGCGTATGTCATCAAGCGTCTTGATGTCATCTGGATTAAGTCCGATTTCATCAAAGCGTTTCTTGTAGAAAGGTGAATTCATACAGTGACGCACGGTCTTCTTCAGTCTTTCTAATTGTAACTTTTCAATTTCATGTCGAGACATCATCTCGAACTCAGGATTGAAACAATCTTCTCTTTTCATATATAAGTCGTTTTATAGAAGCTATTGGAACTATAATGCTATAGATTTCTATTATCAATAACGTGGCGGGTTTTGCCTTCGGAGCGCTCGAGCGTTCCAAACGGCAACAGTACAACCTTTGCCTTTATGCTAAGCACGCTCTTAATCTTGTTTTCGAGTTTGCGCTGCAATGCTTCAAGTTCGTGCAAGTTATCTGTGTTGAAATATTGATTCTTCAGTTCCACGCGGACGGTCAAATCATCGAGGTTACCCTTGCGATCAACAACCAATTGGTAATGCGGTTCAAATTCTTCGGTGGTGAGTATGACGCTCTCTATCTGAGAAGGGAATACGTTAATACCTCGAATGATGAGCATGTCATCGCTACGTCCTATGATGCGCGTCATCTTGACATTTGTGCGTCCACATTCGCATTTTCCATCGATAAGCGAGGTTAAGTCTCGTGTGCGGTATCGCAGCAAAGGCATTCCTTCTTTGGTGAGGGTTGTAAAGACAAGTTCGCCTATATGTCCGTATGGCAGCGACTCTAACGTATTAGGGTCTATTATCTCAGGATAGAAATGGTCTTCATTGACATGGGAATGGTTCTTGCACTCGCACTCATAGCTCACACAAGGTCCCATGACTTCACTCAATCCGTAAATATTATAAGCATTGAGTCCGAGGCGGCTTTCTATCTCGCGGCGCATGTCGTCTGTCCACGGTTCAGCGCCAAAAGCACCAATCTTGAGTTTTATGTCGGCTTTGGTAATGCCCGATTTCTCCATCGTTTCGGCAAGATGCAAAGCAGAAGAAGGTGTGCATGCCAGACCTGTGACGCCTAAGTCTTTTATGAGTTTTATGTGTTTAGCAGTGTTTCCTGTCGAAGTCGGAATCACTGTAGCTCCAAGATGCTCAACACCATAATGCGCTCCTAAGCCTCCTGTGAACAATCCATATCCGTAAGCCACAGAGAAGATGTCGTTGCGCGTAACACCAAACGCAGTAAGGCATCGAGCCATACATTCGCTCCATATCGTAATGTCTTTACGGGTGTAGCCAACGATGGTTGGACTTCCAGTTGTTCCAGTTGAAGCATGTACGCGAACTATCTCACTCATCGGTGCAGCTTGCAAGCCAAACGGATAGTTGTCGCGAAGGTCTTGTTTGGTGGTGAATGGCAACTTTGTTATGTCCTCGATGGTAGTTATATCACTGGGCTGCAAGTCAAGACGCTGCATCTTCGCACGGTAAAACGGCACATTGTGATAAACATAATCCACAAGTTTATGCAATCGTTTTCCTTGCAGAGCGCACCGCTCATCGCGGCTCATACATTCCTTATTTTCGTTCCAATACATAATGACTATGAATATTGACTATGACAATGACTATT
>JAUNQM010000376.1 GCA_030536165.1 Prevotellaceae bacterium
CCTGAACTTGATTCAGGATCTCCTTCGGGGCGATCAAGGTTTCTGGTTAAACAATTACAACTTACAATTATTAAAACAGTGAAAATAGAACTCACATTCAACGAACTCAACGAGATTATAAAAGCACGTTCAGACAAAGACATCCAACTCGGATTCATCTCTGCCGACACTTGCTCAGTGGCAACCACTATGCCTATGCCAGTAATAAACCGACCAATGTCGGTGAAGTTCAACCTTACCATTGAGAATGTTGAAGGCGCTAATGCTTACATACGTCTTGGTGGAATGCCAGGAATAGAAATGATGGCTGGTGCTGCTATCAGCATGCTGCAAGGCAATGCTGCAGGTCTGGCAAAAGGCATACCTGCAGGTTTCATCGAAAAGGGAGAGGGAGGTCAGTTCATTCTCCACCTCGACAAGAGCGAGAAGATGCAGAAAATCTTTGCAAATATCGACTTGCAAGGTATAACATTCTCGTCAGAGTCGTTGGTCATTGCCGGTGCAATGAATAATTAGTCACTAATGGTTTGTGGTTATAGGTTTTATGTTATAGGTTGAACCGACAACCCACAAGTAGTCTATCCATATCCCGTCCGTATGTCTAATAACATGGACATTCGGACGGATTTTTTGCTGCCTTGAAAGCGTTATTTAATCGTTTTGGAAGAATGCTCTGCAACTAATTCACATTTTTCTACGTCAAATATGTAGTAAAAAGTAGTAGATGCTGCGTCTAATGTTAAAAACAAACTGAAAAACAATATGATGAAAAGAATGTGTATCGCCGTTGCACTGATAGTAATGACAGTGACTCAAGCAAATGCCCAAAACCAGCGCACAAAGGAGTTCCTTGGCTATATTGAAAAATACTTTGTTTATAAAGATTTCTATGGACAGGGAAAATACAACGAGGCGCTGGCATCCCTGAATGCCCTTATCAATGTATTCGACACCACAACAATACATAAGGATGCAAATACGATTTTTCCTGAAGCTGCCATCAAAGAGCAGAAGGGACTTTTCCAGTACGACAAGGCTTGCGTCCTTGCCCTCTTAGGACAGAAAAAGCAAGCACTCATTGCTCTTGAGCAGTCGGTTGACAACGGCTATAAGAACTACGGCAACATGTTAAACGACAATGACCTCGTCAGCCTTCGCAAGGAAAAGAAATTCAAGACGCTGCTTTCAGTTGTTGAGTCGCGTGCTCCAATCCATGTTCTGAAGAAGTCGGCTCCATACGGAAAAGAAGATAATAAGGAGTCACCATTCCATTATCAGTCCAATGAGTCGATGAACCTTCGCATGGTGCGCGATTACTTCAAACTCGATTCCGTTGCAGGTAATGGTGACGAGATGTCGAAAATAATCAACCTCCTGCACTTTGTTCACGACAATATCCGCCACGACGGTGGAAACCGTGCTTTTGCCGAAATGGATGCCATCGACCTCTACAACTACCACAAGACCACTGGTCGAGGTGTCAACTGCCGTCAGTTAGCCATCTCTCTCTGCGAGATGTATTTAGCTATGGGAATACCTGCACGAGATGTGACATGTATGCCTGCGGATCCATTTGATACGGAGTGCCACGTTATCAAGAG
>JAUNQM010000147.1 GCA_030536165.1 Prevotellaceae bacterium
AAATCGAAAAATCGAAATCCCGAAAACCGCAAAAACGTAAAACCGCGAAATATGAAAAGAATATCCTTAATCCAAATACTAATTCCCCTTCTGCTGACATTGTCTGCTGGCACTTATGCTCAGACGATGATTAGCGGACATGTTACAGACAGCTTCGGACCAGTGATGGGGTGCTCCGTCGTCGAGATAGACGCTTCTAACCGTGTCGTAGGTGGTAGCACGACGAATATGGACGGTATGTTTGCATTCCGAGTTAAGGATACAAAGCACAAACTACGTGTCTCATTTATCGGTATGACTACTCAGACCCTTGCTATTGGCAATCGCACTGTATTCAATATCAAGATGAACGATTCTCAGACTACGATAAAAGAAACCGTAGTCACAGGAAAACGCCGTTCGTCTGACGAATCATTCAGCATAGCCCAACGTGAAGTCTCGATGGCTGTATCAAGGCTTAATATGGAGGAAGTCGAAGGTATCTCTATAGCATCTGCTGATGAAGCCCTGCAAGGGCGTATTGCCGGACTTGATGTCGTCGGCGGTGGCACACCAGGAAAGGGGGCGCAGATGCGTATCCGTGGTACATCTACAATACTCGGCAACTCAGAGCCACTGATTGTTGTCAATGATGTGCCTTTTGAAAGTTCCGAACTAAGCAGTTTTTCGTTTGACACTGCTACCGATGAGCAGTATGCCGATTTGCTTAATGTTAATGTTGACGACATTCAGGAGATTACAGTCCTCAAGGATGCTGCATCAACGGCTCTGTGGGGAAGCAAAGGTGCAAATGGTGTAATAATGATTAAGACTAAACGAGGGACAAAAAGTAAAACACGTGTTACATACAGCTATAAACTAACAGGCGCAACACAGCCTTCTGGTTATAAACTGCTCTCTGGCGATGACTTCTCAATGATGATGAAGCAGGCATATTTCAATATGACCCAACTCACTGGTAACAGTTCCCATGCACAATACGACTACCCAGAGTTCCGTTATGACCCTTCTTGGTCAGAATATGAGATGTATAACAACAATACGGACTGGGTGAGTGCCGTAACACAGAAGGGATGGACTCATGACCATTATGTGACAGTGAGAGGTGGAGGTGAGCGAGCTTCCTTCTATGTGTCAGGTGGATATTATACTAGGACTGGTACGCAAATAGGACAGGAATATAATCGTTTCAGCACGAGAGCCCAACTCGACTATAATATCTCAGACCGCATGATGATTCGTACAGAGTTCCAATATACATACGGCGATAACGATCAGAACTACGAAAACCTGCTCAACATAGCATATAAAAAGATGCCTAACCTGAGTATCTATCGTCAGACCGCCGATGGTGAGGATACTGATGAATACTACAACATCCTTGCAACTTCATCGATGAGCAGCAGTCAGAAGGGACTGAAGAATCCTGTTGCAGTAGGACGGCTTGCACGTGACAACCGCACGTCGCACCGCGTACTTCCAACCATCCGCTTGCAATACGATTTCTTTGATCCAGAGAAAATCTTCCTCAGGTACAATGGTTATGTAGCCCTCGACATGAACTCTGAGCACCGTGAACGTTTTTTGCCAGAAGAGTGTACAAACAGCTATTGGGACAATACGCTGGTGAATTCAGCTTCCGACATAAACAGCGAGTCGCTTACAATCCTTACAGAGAACAAACTGACATGGCGAAGCCGATTTGCCAACACAGACCATGACTTGCAGGTAATGGCTTCATGGAATACAAGTTCATCGACAAGTTCATCGCAAACTACGACTTCTTACGGACACCCTGGCTCAAACATCACCGATGCTTCATCGACAGCAACCCTGTCAGAACTTAAAAATAGCAACGGTGCATCTCGCAGCGTATCATTTATAGGCAGACTGCACTACGCATATAAGGGACGTTACATTGTTGATGGCAATATTCGCATGGACGGTAGCACAAAGTTTGGCGATGACAACCGTTACGGATGGTTCCCAGGAGTCGGAGCAAAATGGATAATCAGCGATGAACCGTGGTTCGATAAGATTCGCAACGTAGTTTCACTCTTTGCCGTGCGTCCAAGCTGGGGAATGGCAGGCCGACAGCCCGACAAGAATTATCTTTACTTCAATCGTATGGCTATTGACACATACGGCTATATGGGTACAACAGCTGTCTATCCGAGCAATATCCGTCTGACAAATCTGAAATGGGAAAAGGTTACATCGACCAATCTTGGTGCTGACCTTGAATTACTGAATGGCATGTTTACTTTTACATTCGACTATTATCATAAACGCACTACCGACATGCTCTTCCCAGAACTCACCATTTCATCTACATCAGGTTTCTCGACCTTGAGCTATAAGAACGTCGGTATTATGGATAACGATGGTTGGGAACTAGCCATCGGACTTAACAAGATTATTAAGAAAGGACGTTTCGACCTAAGCATGACAGCGAACTTTGCAAACAATAAGAACACGATAAAGGAAATGGATCAAGTTGTCCTAGACAAGTATAACAACACTACTACTCTCAACAACTCTTCATCCTATCCTACACGTCTTCAGGTAGGAAACTCTATTGGTAGCATCTATGGCTTCCGTTATAAGGGAGTGTATAGCTATAGCTATGAAAATTACGATAAAGCAGTGGCCGAAGGTAAAACATGTCCTGTAGCAACCGATGAAGAAGGCAACGTGATGACTGACTACCGTGGCAATCCAAAGGCTTTGAAATACTATTACAACTCTACGAACTATCAGTTCCGCGGAGGCGATGCCATATATGAAGATGTGAACCACGACGGAAGCATCGACCAATACGACATGGTGTATCTTGGCAACAGCAGTCCTAAGCTTACTGGTGGCTATGGTCTCACGCTGCGTTATGCAGAGTTCTCAGCCAATTTCTTCTTCAATTTCAGCTATGGAGGCAAGATTATGAATGATGCCCGACGCTCAATGGAGAACATGTATGAGGGATATAACCAGTGTAGAACCGTTGACTGGCGATGGAGGAAGGAAGGCGATGTTACCGATGTACCTCGTGCCGTGTATCAAGAAGCATACAACTCACTTCCAAGTGACCGTTATGTGGAAGATGGTTCATATCTGCGATTGAAATATATTACTCTTCGATATGCCCTGCCAAGAAAAGTCGTCAAGACTTTTGGTGTTGCGTCGCTCAATGCCTACCTTACAATCAACAACCTCTTCTGTCTGACGAAATATTCTGGTGTTGACCCAGAAATGTCAATCGGTAGTTTTGGTCTCATTACCGACAAGTCATCAACACCTCGTTCAAAAGACTGGATGTTAGGCTTGTCACTGACATTCTAAAAACCGTAAAACCGTAAAACCGCGAAATATGAAATACTTATCTCTTATATTACTTTGTTTATGTCTGTCATCATGCTCTAAATGGCTGACGCTAACACCTGACGATGAAATTGTCAGTGATGAATACTGGACAGACCGCGAGGACGTGGAGATGGCTGTGGCTAGTGCATACCGTTATATGATTGAAACAGATGTGCTTCAGAGAATGGTCTATTTCGGCGAGATGCGCTCCGACAACCTACAATCGTCATCGCCTAATGGGAATGAACGTGCTGTCCTAGATGAGGGTAATATACTTTCCGACAATTCTATTTGCAATTGGCGGAGCTTCTATAAGGTTATCAACATCTGTAACACAGTCATCGAAAATGCTCCGATAGCGAAAAAATCAGATTCCAACTACTATGAAGCAGAGTTACAGCATCACCTCGGTGAAGCTATCTTCTTGCGGGCTCTGTGTTATTTCTACCTGATTCGTGCATACGGTGATGTGCCGTATGTCACTAAGGCGTCAGCAAGCGATGCTACAGACTACAACCATCCAGCATCAGGACAAGATTCTATAATGAAAGTTCTTATTGACGATGTTATACTAGCAAAAGATTATGCAATTGCCAGTTACTCAGATAAAGCACTGAATTGTGGACGCGTGACAAAAAATGCGTGCCGTGCGCTTCTTGCCGACTTATATCTGACTGCGGAGAACTATACCGCTTGTATCAACGAATGTAATGAGATACTCTCAAACTATAACACTCTACCAGGCTCTGTACAGAAAGAATGGATGCTGCTGCCTCGTAAATCTTTCTTCTCGTCTGTTTTCTATTCTGGAAATTCCGATGAAAGTATCTTCGAGTTTAATCTTAACTCGGATAACTCTGCCAATTGTTCAGTGTTCACACAACTTTATGGAAATGCCACATCTAATCCACATTTGAAGCCAACGACCAACGTCATCACAATTTTTGACGATGCCGATGCTCGCGGTATGCAGTATATCAACAATACGAATAGTCGCGTGTTCAAATACGTCGGTCAGATTGCTCCTATTGCAGAGACCAAAGCCGACATAGCTAGCTCAACGTACACATACCGTGCTACGAATAGTGCTTCAAACTGGATTATTTACCGCCTTGCCGATGTCTATCTCATGAAAGCCGAAGCACTAGCTGTTTCGGGTACAAAGGCTGAGGATTTCGACGAAGTGGTTCGTCTGTGCAATATGACATACATACGCTCGCATCCAGAAGGCGTGGATTCTCTCAGCCATGCCCAATACACAGACAATGCCACAGCCGAACAACTTGTTATGCTCGAACGTCGTCGTGAGTTTGCTTTTGAGGGCAAGCGATGGTTCGACCTATTGAGAAAGGTACACCGAAACGGTGGTCCAACCGATGATGTAATCTCAGATTTAGTAAATAATAAATACAATGGAACCATGCCTGACGGCATTTCCAGCAAACTGACAAGTATGGGGTACTGGTACTGGCCTATCTACATTGACGAAATCAAGGTAAACAAGCAACTCCATCAGAACTCATACTATGCACAGCAAGAAAGTAGTTATTAATTCATTTGGTCACCTTGAATTATCGATTTATCGATTCATCGAAACCTGAAACCGTGTAACCGCAAAACCGCAAATAATGAAAAGAATAGGATATATACTTTTATTTACGCTCTGTATTGGTTTGTTTTCATGCCAGGAATCGGAGTGGGACAGCTATTACAAAGAGCAAGGCAATGGTGTGACTCTGCTTGAACAGATCAACCAAAACCCTCAACTGAGCAAGTTCTCTGCCGCTATTCATCGTAACGGACTCGATGAATTGCTCGCATCTTCACAGACTCTGACAGTCTTTGCCCCCGACGATAACGCAATGGGAGGATATGTTGAGGGGGATGAAGAAAAAAGCAAGTTTGTGATGAATCACATCTGCCGCTACGTCTATTCGCAAGGCGACATAGAGAAACTCCCAGAGGAAAACCGTCCACTGCGAATGAAAATGCTCAACGGCAAATACCAAAACCTCGAAAGCAACTCTGGCAAATTGCAGTTTGCTGGCATCGCATCTGTGATGAACACGCAAAACGTGAAGAATGGTGTACTCAACATCATAGACACGCGTGTTCCTTTCTTTAATAATATTTATGAAGAGATAAAGCAGAAAAATGCTACAGACTCTATAGCAAACTACTTGCAAAAGATGGACGAATATACGTTCCAGCCACAAAAAAGCACCGTGATAGGTACAAACGACGTAGGCGAGACGGTCTATGACTCAGTGTTCTATTTCCAGAATAAATGGATGAATGCCTTCGGTGACATTCACCTTGAAGACAGTGTCTATTCGATGATAGTGCCTTCAAACAAGGCTTGGACAAATCACTATAACAAAGTCAAGCCTTATTTCCGTACCTTTGGAGAGGGCTCGACAACGATTTCTGGAATACAGGTGAAAGGCACATTCAACATCGCTGATGAGACAAGCGACTCGCTCTGCGATGCACACACAAAGGAGACTATAACCCATGACCTGGTGTTCCGTCATCAACAAAACGTGGATTCACCAGCGGGAGACTCACTAGTGTCGTCTAGCGGTAACATCTTCTACAACCCACGTCAGCTCTTTGCTGGTACAGAGGAACGTGGAGTAAGCAACGGAAGGTTCTTCTTCACCGACAGCCTGAACCACTCACCACAGGAAAGCTGGCACAAAGAAATACGTGTCGAAGCTGAAAACTCACAGAACTACGCACAGCAGTATTGCAGTTCAACCTATTCCAGCTCCGTGCTCAATTATCCACAGTTTGCAGGCAAGATTTCGGAAAACAGTTTCCTGATAGCCAACCCGTCGGCTCTTTCATTCCAGAAAAACACAGTCCGATTCCAGATACCAAACACACTGGCAGGTGCATACAATATCTATATCGTCACAGTGCCAGCGTCAGCTGTAGATACTACACTTATTGCGAAGCCAGAGGAATTGCGAAGCACAAAAGTTCAGTTCTATCTAACCTACGTTCATGAAGATGGGAAACTTTCGCGTGATGCAGTTATTTCCACACCTTCCGACTACAATGGAACGCAGACTCCGACCCCGATTGATTCCTCAAAACCTGCATTTATCACAGATGCTGTCAATGTTAACAAGATGTTGGTGGCAAAGAATTTTAAGTTCCCATACGCAAACTTCACGTCGTCACCATTCAACACTGCCGACTTCCAAGACATTGTCGCAGCATATCTGCAGGTGGAATGTAACGTGACGAGCGCTGCCGACCTAAATAAGTATGAGAAAGTGATGCGCAT
>JAUNQM010000148.1:0-2093 GCA_030536165.1 Prevotellaceae bacterium
CTACAAAAACCAGCCACAGATGCCCGATTTTTTTGCCCGATTTCCTCGAACAATCTATTACCATATCAACAAAAACATGAAAAAACATGATTACCTGTAAAAACCTGTGTTAATTTTTAAGAACAATTGCCCTTTTTCAATGTCTTTATCCTCTTGCGTCCCGCAGTTATGCAAGTGTAGAGAATAAACGCAGCCCCCTCCATCTCCCCCCGAAGGGGAGAGCCTGTTTCCCTCCCAACTGGGGAGGGTTAGGGTGGGCCTCCTGCCAGCCTTCATATCGCAGCTTTGCTGTAATGCCACACACAAGTTTATTCTCATATAACTGCAACGGCAAAAATAGGCTATTGTTCTTGAAACAAAGAGACTGTTTTTAACACGGTTTTTTTGCAGGTAAGCCACTATTTGTAGAGGAATCGGCGGATGTTTTTCTTTGGCGTCTTTTCAAACTCTTCCGTACGCTGTTCGAATTTATAGATTTGGCTGTATCTTGGCAGGTACGTGTTGGCTGCCTTGCAATAATCGTCGAGATGTTCTTCTATCTGTTCACGTGTGATGTTGTTTGCTTTTAGCGTCAGGTCGGAAGCAAAGACTAATGCTACGAGTCGTCCTTCACGCTGAACTACGACGCACTCATCGAACAGTGTATGGGCAAGCACCTGACCTTCTGCTTCCTCTGGGAAGACGTTCTGTCCGTTTGAGGTCAAGAGCATGTTTTTCTTCCTACCTCTAATGTAGAGGCATCCAGACTTGTCTATTGTGCCTAAATCGCCTGTGTGCATCCATCCGTCGGCATCTATCACCTCATCGGTTGCTTCCTGGTTCTTGTAGTAGCCTAACATCACGTTGGTTCCCCTGACAAGTATCTCGCCAGGGATGTTTATAGGGTCGTCGCTTGAGATTTTCATCTCCATCTCGCTGACTATCTTTCCGCACGATCCAAGTGGTGTCTCGCCTTTGTGGCTGAAGGTGATAAGTGGTCCACATTCGGTCATTCCGTAGCCGACATTGAATGGGAACTTTATCTTTTGCAGTATGTTTGCCACTTCCTGATTGAGTGGCGCTCCGCCTAATACCACCTGACGAATATTGCCGCCAAAGGCTGCACAAAGTCCTTTGTTTATTTTGTGGTATATTGCATGATTCGCAAGCGGGAAGCGAAGAAGTGTCTTTGCGAGAGGCTTTTCAAGTGCTGGCTTGACTTTGTTGAATACAATCTTCTCGATGAGCAAAGGTACAGTCATCAATAGTTCTGGCTTTATGTCTTGAAGTGCCGTGAGAAGTTTTGCAGGTACAAGCCTTTGAGTATAGATGAAGATGTGTGCTCCTACTGCTATAGGGTAGAGCAAATCGTAGAGAAGTCCGAACATGTGAGCCAATGGCAAGATGGCTAATGTCTGCGACTCTGCAGACAATCCTAAGTACTGATAGCCGCAGCCGATGTTGGCTATCAACGATCTGTATGGCAGCATTACTCCCTTAGGATTTCCTGTTGAGCCGCTCGTGTAGCTGAGCAGCACCATGTGGTCAGGTGAATCTTCAGCATCGTAAGCGACGGAATCCCTTGTGTATCCATCAGGGTAGAGCGTTTCGTGACGCTTGAATAGTGATTCCTCTATCAGGTCGGTATTGAGGGTTGGGGTTATAGGTAGCAAGTCTTCTGTGTTGAGCAGATACATAGGGCATTCCCCTTCAGGCCACAGTCGTTCCAGTTTGTTGTTACCTATCATGAACTTGGCACCGCAATGCTCGCAAAGCATGACGAGCTGCGCGTTGCTATAGTCGGTAAGCAATGGCACGGCAACAGCCTTGTATGTAAGTATGGCAAGCATAGACACCGCCCAATTGGCGCAATTCTTGTCGCACAGGGCAACCTTGTCGCCTGGCTTGATGCCTACCTGCTCAAACAGTAGATGCATGTAGGAAATGCGCGTGGCGATGTCGCCATAGGTGAAGGTACGGTCTGTGCCGTAGTCGGTAAGTGCCGGCTTATCCCATGACTCTCGGAATCTGTTCTCGAAGATTTTTATTAGTGATTTCATTGACGGTTATACGGTTGTACGGTTTTTCGATAATTCGATTTTTCGATTGTGCTA
>JAUNQM010000148.1:2103-6636 GCA_030536165.1 Prevotellaceae bacterium
AATAACCAAAAACCAATAACCAATTGTAGCTTATTTATACTTCTTCACTATGCACACAATGTTCTTATTACCTCTACGTTCATATTCAACCTTGTCCATCATTTCCTTTACCATCATGATGCCCAACCCGCCTAATGGTCTTTCTTCTGGTGGAAGGTCAAAATGAGGATCTGTTTGCTCGGTAGGGTCAAATGGTACGCCTTCATCCTCAAACGTGAACACCAGTTCACCTGCTTCATGATGGAATGAAACGTTGTAAGTATGGATTTCGTCTGTAGGGAAGGCATACTGCGTTATGTTTGCACCGATTTCATCCATTGAAACGCAGATATCGTCGATAATATCATCGGAAACGCCATATTGTGAGCACATGTCTTTCACGAATTCTGAAAGATACGGCAGTTGCTCGACCTTGTTTTCAAGGGTTATGGTTGTGCCCTTGTATTCTACAAGCAGCATTGTGATATCATCACTCTGAGCCATACCGCCAGTATGACCGCGGAGCACATTTCGCATCATCGTGACCTTCTCCTGAGCTGTGGCGTTGCCGTTGTTGGAGAAGATGTTTTTCATGCTGCTGATGGTTGCTTCGACTCCAAACAAATCCTTGTTCTTATTCTCAGCCTCGGTCACACCATCGGTAAAGAGGAACAGGCTGTCGCCAGGACGCATGGTGGTATAGTCTTCTATAAACTCTATGCCTTCCAATGCACCAACGACTAAGTTCTTTTCACCAGGAAGGAGTTCTGCTTCATATCCGTCGGCAGTCTTCCGAAGCATGATTGGAGCGTCATGCCCTGCGTTGCAGAAGTCCAGACGACCGTTTCTTAGGTTGAGTATTCCGAGGAAGAACGTGCCAAACATATTTTCGCTGTTTTCAGTAGCGAGGATATCATTCAATGAGGCAACCAGTTCTGAAGCACAGTCCACCTTCTTGCTCTTATTGTGGAAATACGACAATACTATTGACATGAACATTGCAGCAGGCACACCCTTGCCTGAAATGTCGCCGATGCAGAAGAATAACTTGTCGTCGCGCAAAATATAGTCGTACAAGTCGCCTCCTACCATTTTTGCCGGCTGGAGGAAACCGTAGATATCCATGTCTTTTCTTTCAGGGAAGGCTGGCTGCTTTTTAGGAAGCATACCCATTTGCAAGTCCTCTGCAACCTTCATGTCGGCTTCAAGTGAAGACTTTGCAAGTTGCGCACCTCGCATTCTCCTATAAAGGAAGATGAAACACAATGCAACAATCAGCACACTCAGCATGGCAATGACAGCCGATTTTGTTCTCAGTTCATTGACGTCGCTATATATTTCCGACATTGGGCATTCAACACAAATTACCCAACCAGTTCGTTCTACTTTGCTGAAATACAAGGCGTATTCTCTACCATCTTTCAAGCCTTTCACGATGCCACTTTCCTCACCTTCCATTTGTCGTTTCAACGCAGTCTGCCAAAGGTCAGATTTATCGTTGAAAGCACTGGTAAGCAGCAAAGTCGTATCAGGGTTGCTCACATAACGGAAGTCATGGTCAAGTACGGTAACTACATCGCTATCAAGATTGGTTATGTCAGAGCAATAGTCATGCAGTGTCTCAAGATTGAAATCTAAAGCAAGCACACCGATGAATTTATCATTATTATCCCTTAAAGGCAGACTGAAACTTGCTACAATCTTGTTAGCATTCGATTCGCAGAATGGTAGGCTCCAATATACATCATCACTCTCTTGCGCACATTTGAACCACTCTCTATGCGAGTAGTCGTTTATGTCACCCAGTCGCAAACGTTCTGACTTGCCTGTGACATCTGTGACATACGTAGCAAAGCCATACTGACCATTAGGAGGCATGATATTTAGTTCAGGGCACAGCCCAATGGCGCAACCACAGACATCAGGGTGTAAGGCGATAAGATTCTCGAGGAAGACAAAAATGTCGTCTTCAGTTTTCCAATCTTCATATGCAAATACAGCGCCATGCCTATCCTCTGCCCAACTTATGGCGTGCGCGACTTCTTCAACGATACGTAGCCGTGATTCAACATAAGTGTTGAGTGTCTGAATCTCACTCGATACGCTGTTGTTGGTCAATTCCACGACTCGTGAACGAAGTATTTGCAATGATATGAAATACCCCGTTACAAATATCACTCCGCCTATGAGCAAAGCCACAAGCGTGGAATTAAACAGTGAGAAAGAGTCGGAAGGCTTGCGCATTATTCGATGGTGAACATATTGGCAAAACCTGAAACCTGGAAGACTCTCATTACTGAAGGCACAACAGATTTCAACGTGATACTACCGCCTTTTTTCCTACATTCCTTATAGAGTGCGAGCAGTATTCTCAAGCCTGCAGAAGATATAAATTCAAGTTTCTCACAATCAAAAACGATTTTCTTGTCTGCATTGTCAATGAACTCGTTGATATCAGTTGCATGCGCAGCAGCAGTATCAAGTCTGCCATTAAATTCACCATAGACGATTCCGCCTAATTCCTTAAAGTTAAGATCCATATCAAAAGTCGTTTTGTGTTAATTAATATCTGTTTTATAATTCTAATTCGGCACAAAGATAATCATTTCCAGCGAATAAATAATATCTATCAACTCTTTTTTTGTTTGATATCGTTTTTTTGCTGCTTGATTATCCTCTTCCTCATGCCATCGTTGTTGAGTCTGACTGCTGCGATGGAGAATGTTTAGAAGATTGATTCACGGGTTTCGGTGGTGAAGAGTTCGAGGGCTTTCATGCCGAGGATGCTGTTTCCCTTGCTGTTGAGGCGTGGACTCCATGCCGTTATGCTGTATTTCGACGGATAGATTGCTGCTATGCCTCCACCGACTCCACTCTTGCCAGGCAGTCCTACAAGGAATGAAAATTCGCCGGCTTCATCGTAGAAACCACATGTCTGCATTATTGCGTTGAGTCGTTTTACGCGTGATACAGACAGCTCTACACCATAATGGCTGAACGGTTCGTTGCTGCGTGCGAATGCGAGGAATGCATGTGAGAGTTCGCGGCAACTCATTTCGAGTGAGCACATGGTGCTGTAAAGATGGAGCACATCGTCAATCTTATTGTCGATATTATGGTGATATTTCAGCAGGTTTGCAATGGCTGCGTTGAGGTAGTTTGTCTCTAATTCCGCGCTCGCTACATGGTGATTGTAGTCGATTGTATCGCTGCCACTGAGGTTGCGCACGAAGTCGAGGAAGAACTGCTCTGGGTTGGATATCTGCGATATCATGATGTCGGCAAGCACTAAGGCTCCGGCATTGATGAATGGGTTGCGCGGTATGCCATGCTCATACTCTAACTGTACGAGGGAATTGAATGACGACCCCGACGGTTCTTTGCCCATACGTTTCCACAGGTCTTTGCCCAAGATGCTGAGCACGATTGCCAGCGAGAACACTTTCGAGATGCTCTGGATGGAGAAGCGCACGTTGGAATCGCCTATTTCGTAGGTCTTACCGTCGAGCAACTGGATGCATATGCCAAACTGGTCTGGGTTTACCTCTGCCAGCGGTTTGATGTAATCGGCTTGTTTGCCGTCATTTGCCAGCGGCTGAACTTCCTTGTAGATTTTGTTTAGTATTAAGTCGTAGTCCATAGTGGTTGTCATACTTATTATTATTCCTTTTTGCAATGAATCTTTCGACACGACGCTTTAACTTGCAAACTGAAAAGTTGATACAACTTTCGGTCAAAAGTTGATACAACTTTTTTACTGTTATATGCGATAACTCTTGTGAGCCTTGCTGACAATCGGCGATTCAATATGTAATAACTGCCCTTTCCTATAGCAGCAAACCAGCGCAGGATACGAGGATGATGTAACGCAAGACCTTGCCGAGGAAGATGCTGAACAGCGATATGCCGACGTTGGCTCGCATCATGCCTAACGATATGGCTATTGCGCTGCCGAGTACTGGTATGAATGCAAAGAACCCTATCCATGCGCCATGCCCTGCAACGAAACGCTTTGCCTTGTCTAACTGTTCTTGCTTGACGTGTAGATGTTTTACCGCCCACTGTGCACCAGCTATGCGACCGACACAGTAGTTGAACATGCTGCCGCCCACATTGCCAATGGTTCCATAGACCACGAGCAGCGTTGGATCGAGGCCTGCAGCCTGCAGCCCCACCATCACGGCTTCGCTCGTAAAGGGGAAGAAACTCCCTGCTATGAAGGCAGCGATGAGCATGCCCCAATAGCCGTATGTGATAAGTATGTCAATAAAGGACCCCAATGCCTAATTTAATCCAATATGGTGTAAGTATGCCGAGGATTGATGCCACCCACGATTTCAACGTGAGGCGTTTCAGCCCCATTACCCCCATTGCCCAGAGTATAGGTACTATTATCAGCACGTAGATTGACAACAATGAGGCTGCACCTATTATTAAATAGGAGAGATAGATCTTGCCGCGTCGTGGGCGGTCGTATCCCATGCGGAAAGAATCGAATAGCCAGTTCTCGCCAAAGTTGTTCATTATACGGTTGTACGGTTATACGGTTTTGCG
>JAUNQM010000149.1 GCA_030536165.1 Prevotellaceae bacterium
CGGGTCGCAGACCTGCAGAACAAGCACATCACTCTCTACTTCGACCCCAAGGGGGCGCACTAATACATCTATAGTTTATAGGTAAAATCTCAAATAACTGCAACGGCAAAAATCGACCTTTGTTATTGAAATAAGGGGACTGTTTTTAACACAGGTTTTTGCTGGTGAGCCAAAAAAAACGGGATTTTTATTTGTTGTTTATAGAAAAAGTATTACCTTTGCAATCGGAAATTATTCAGGATGGTTAAGATTGCAAGCAATAAGAAAGAAGAGTACCCTCTGATGGCGCAAGACCAGAGGAACTATTATAGTTTTAAGACGAATTGTCGTTTAGACAGTTCGTCTTTTTTTTGTATGCTTCCAGCGTTTGCTGACTTGCATGTTCATTTCCGTGAGCCTGGCTATGGGTACAAGGAAACGATTGCATCGGGCTCGGATGCTGCGTTGCATGCTGGGTATGGGCTGGTGTGTACGATGCCGAATGTGTTGCCTGCACCAGACTGCTTAGAAAATCTCAGGGTACAGCTTGACTTGATAGACCGCTCTGCCATGATGAATGTGTTGCCATACGGTTGCATAACTATGGGCAGAAAGGGACTTGAACCAGCAGACTATGAGAGCATGATGCCATACGTGGCTGGATTCAGCGATGATGGCAGTGGGGTAGAGGATGATGATTTGATGGAGGAATGCATGCGTAGGATTGCTTCGCTCGGCGGACTTCTTGTTGCACATTGCGAGAAAGGCGATGGCGACGACAGGGAGAGAGAATCAGCAGAGGTGGAGCGTGATATTCGTCTGGCAAAGAAGACAGGATGCCGTCTTCACCTTTGTCATATTTCTACAAAAGACAGCATCGACCATATCCGTCGTGGAAAGGCTGAAGGGGTGAACGTGAGTTGCGAGACTGCACCCCATTATCTTCTCTTTACAAAAGATGTTGCCAACGGACAGCCGAATATGAAGATGAATCCTCCATTGGGTACGATTGAAGACCGTGCGGCTTTGGTTGAGGCATTGAAAGACGGTACGATAGACGTGATAGCCACCGACCATGCCCCTCACAGCGAAGAAGAAAAGAGCTGCGGATGGGATAAAAGTATGAACGGAGTGGTTGGACTTGAGAGTGCTTTCCCAGTGATGTACACTCATTTTGTAAGGACAGGCATCATTACGATGGACAGGTTGGTGGATTTGATGAGCAATAATGCATATAAGATATTACGCCGTCCTCAGCCTCCTTATTATATTAAGGTGGATTTGGAGACGCCATACAAGATAGATGCATCGACATTCAGGAGCAAAGGGCATTCGTGTCCGTTTGATGGGATGGAAGTGTATGGGAAAGTTGTAGAATAGCCCCTCCCTAACCAGCGGCTAAAGCCTCCTTCTTTGTTGACCTAAAGGTCAAGTCGTCGCAAGCAGAGATACTCAATCTCTGACCCCCCGAAGGGAGGGAACTTGGAACCTGAAACTTGAACTTTGATCGTCCCGAAGGAGATCCTGAATCAAGTTCTTTTAGTCGCGCGATGCGCTTTGTAAAAGCGGCAGAGCCGATTCTTGCGCTCCAGTAGGTGCTCAGGCGCAAGCGGAGTCTAGGATGACGTTGTTTAGGACGACGAAGGGGAACTTGAAACCGTGTAAGTTGTAAATTGTAAAGTGTAACATTATAACCGAAATATAAAAAATGAAACGAACAGACATTAAGAAGATTCTTGTGATTGGTTCTGGACCAATTGTGGTAGGACAGGCAGCTGAGTTTGACTATGCAGGAACTCAGGCTTGTATAGCTCTTCGCGAAGAAGGCTATGAGGTAGTCCTTGTAAATAGTAATCCTGCTACCATCATGACTGACCCGCAGATGGCAGATAAGGTCTATATGGAGCCGTTGACGTTGGAGTATGTGGCAAAGATTGTACGCTATGAACGTCCGGATGCTATCTTGCCAGGATTGGGAGGCCAGACAGGTTTGAACCTTTGCGTTCAGTTGGCAAAGAAGGGAATACTCGACGAATGTCACGTAGAGATACTCGGAACTCCACTGCGTAGCATAGAGAGGGCAGAGGACAGAAAGTTGTTTAAGGAAATGTGCCTTAGCATAGGCGAGCCGGTTATTCCTTCGCATATTGCAAATTCACTTGAAGAAGGTCTTGAGGCTGCACGTGAGATTGGTTATCCAGTGGTGCTTCGTCCTGCTTATACACTTGGTGGAACTGGTGGCGGTTTTGCATACGACGAGGAAGAATGCAGAAACTTGATGCATATGGCACTTGACCTCTCGCCAGTGAGTCAGGTACTTGTCGAGAAGAGCGTCAAAGGCTACAAGGAGATAGAGTTTGAGGTAATGCGTGACTCAAACGACACGATACTCGATATTTGCGGCATGGAGAATATTGACCCTGTCGGAGTTCATACAGGAGACTCAATAGTCGTTGCTCCTATACTCACGCTCAATAAGCATGACCATGACATGCTGGAGACATCGGCAAAGAAAATCATCAAGGAACTCGGTATAGCAGGAGGTTGCAACGTTCAGTTTGCCTTGAACCCAGAGTCATCAGAGTATTACTTGATAGAGGTAAACCCACGAGTGTCGCGCTCATCGGCATTGGCTTCAAAGGCAAGCGGTTATCCGATAGCACGAGTGACAGCGAAGATTGCTGTAGGACTTACTCTCGACGAAATATTGCTCAGCGGAGTGCCAGCAAACTTTGAGCCTCAGCTTGACTATATTGTCACAAAGGTTCCTCGTTTTGCTTTCGATAAGTTTGCCGATGCATCCAACCGCCTCGGAACTCAGATGAAGGCTACGGGAGAGGTGATGAGCATAGGCAAGACATTCGAGGAGTCGCTGCTAAAGGCTGTAAGGTCGTTAGAGACAGGCGTCTGCCACATCTACAGCAAGAAGTTTGATAGCTGGAGCAACGATGATATGCTGCAATACATCAGCGAAAGTCCTGATGACAGACTCTATGCTATCGCACAGCTGATTCGCAATGGCGTGACGGTGAAAGAAATTCACAACAAGACTCAAATCAACGAGTACTTCATTGAAGAAATCTGTAGCATAGTTAATCTTGAGAAAGAGATAAAGGAAGATTGCAATGCCGAAGTATTCATGAAGGCAAAGAAGATGGGCTTCTCAGACAAATACATCGGCATGCTGACAGGAAGAAAGCAGGAAGACGTGATATTGTACCGCAAGGAGAATGGAATCTTCCCAGCATACGTACACGTAAACAGCTATCCATGTGATGCACATCTGCCTTATCTCTATTCTTCTTACAATGCAACAGACAATACATGCACGGCAACAAACGAAGGCAAAGAGAAGGTTATCGTGCTTGGAGCAGGTCCGATACGAATAGGGCAGGGAGTTGAGTTCGACTATTCTACGGTACATGCTGTTTGGTCACTTCAGCATGCAGGCTATGAGGCAATAATCATCAACAATAACCCTGAAACCGTAAGTACAGACTACACAACAAGCGACAAACTCTATTTCGAGCCGCTTACGGTTGAGGATGTGATGAACGTGATTTATCGCGAGTCGCCAAAGGGTGTTATTGTTTCCCTAGGCGGACAGACCGCAATCAATCTTGCAGAACCAATCCATAGACTTGGCGTCAATCTTATAGGTACAGATACAAAGGCGATACAGAATGCCGAAGACCGTGACTGCTTCAAGAAGATTATGGACAAGATAGGCATTCCTCAGCCTGAATCAGAAGCCGTAACCGAAATAGAGGCAGGCGTGAGTGCTGCCGAAAGAATAGGCTATCCTGTTCTTGTTCGTCCAAGTTATGTGCTTGGTGGACGCGCTATGCAGATTGTAAGCAATGAGGAGGCGCTTCGTCATTATCTGCATACGGCTGTGGAAATAGATGCTGACCGTCCTGTGCTTGTTGATAAGTATATTGAAGGAAAGGAACTTGAGGTCGATGCAATCTGTGACGGACGTGATGTGTACATACCAGGTGTGATGGAGCATGTCGAGAAGACAGGTATCCATTCAGGCGATAGCATTAGCGTGTATCCAACATTCAGCGTAAGCCAGAAGGTAAAGGACCAGATAATAAGCTACACCGTGCAGCTCGGACTTGAAATAGGAATTGTCGGACTGTATAACATTCAGTTCATTGTTGATCCGAATGACAAGGTTTATGTCATCGAGGTTAATCCTCGTTCTTCACGTACGGTTCCATTCATCTCAAAATCAACTAACATCCCAATGGCTCATATTGCCACGCTTGTGATGCTTGGCACAACATTGCGCCGACAGGGAATATTTGAAGTCTATGCACGTGAAAGAGGACGTTGGTTTGTGAAGACACCAGCTTTCTCATTTGCAAAGATTCATGGTATGGAGTCATACTTGTCGCCTGAAATGAAATCTACTGGCGAGGCTATCGGTTACGATAAGTCGCTCACACGTGCTTTGTATAAGTCTCTGCAAGGCTCTGGCATGAGGATGTCAACCTACGGAACAATCATCGTCAGCCTTTGTGATGAGGCAAAGGAAAAGGCTGTGCCATTGATTCGCCGCTTCTATAATCTTGGTTTCAACATAGAAGCCACACGCAGCACGGCTGAATGTATGAAGTCGCACGGCATAAAGACTCGAACATTGCAGAAGATTGGTCGTGGTGATGACGATATTCTTCATTCGCTTCAGAAAGGCCATGTAAGATACGTTATAAATATAATCGATGTAAATCAGCATCATGACCACCTCGACGGATACGAGATTCGACGTGCGGCTGTGGAAAACAACATCACGACGTTCACATCGCTTGAGACTGTCAAGGTTTTGCTCGATGTGCTTGAAGAGATTACATTTGGCATTTCAACTATCGATGCAGAAGATTAACCCGACGAAATGACACAGGCAGAATATACAATCCGACAAAACGACCCTATTGCAAGGGGCGTTTATGAGATGGTCTTGGAGGGAGACACGAGCGCTGTCGTAAAGCCTGGGCAGTTTGTCGAGGTAAAGATAAACGACTGCTACCTTCGTCGTCCGATAAGCATCTGCGACTGGGACGAGAGTTCCATCACATTATTATATAAGGTGGTGGGCAAAGGCACTATGCTGATGTCATACATGGATATCGGTGACAAGCTTGATTTGCTTGTAGGCTTGGGCAATGGTTTTTCCATCGTTGATACGGCAGAGCCTATGCTTGTAGGAGGCGGTATCGGACTTGCTCCGCTTTATGGCTTATGCAAGCGTATGAAGGTTAAGCCGACGGTCGTTATCGGTGCGGCAACAAAAGATGATTTGTTCTATGTAAATGAGTTCTCCGCAATAGGTGCAAAGGTCATTATCTCCACAGACGACGGCAGCAAGGGGACGAAAGGTTTTGTCACTGATGCCATAAGGGAGAATAATGTTAGTGCCGATTATGTCTATGCCTGCGGGCCTATGCCAATGATGAAAGCGGTTTCTTCAACACTTTCAAACGAAATTAGTGGGCAGTTCAGTCTTGAAGAACGCATGGGATGTGGCTTTGGTGCATGCGTAGGCTGCAGCATACACACGGCAAATGGAGTGAAACGTGTCTGCAAAGACGGACCTGTTTTTATAAAGGAGGAGATACTATGGTAAATGTAAGTGTAGATCTTTGTGGCGTAAAGTTGCAGAATCCAATCATTCCAGCCAGTGGAACATACGGTTTTGGTAATGAGTTCCGCGATTTCTACGACCCAAACATACTTGGTGCAATATCCATCAAAGGTACGACAAAAGAGCCTCGATACGGCAATCCTCAGCCGAGGATAGCCGATTGCAGCGCTGGCATGATCAATAGTGTCGGACTGCAGAACCCTGGTGTTGATGTTGTTGTGAACGAAGAAATACCGCATTTGCGTACGTTCTACCATCAGCCAATCGTGGCAAATATCAGCGGCTTTTCGGTCGATGAATACGTGGAATGTTGCAGTAAGGTTGATCCATTGGTCGATATTATAGAGGTCAATGTCAGCTGTCCGAATGTTCACAATGGTGGAATGAGTTTCGGCACCGACCCGAAATCAGCGGCTGCTGTGACGGAAGCTGTGAAGAAGGTTACGACTAAGCCGGTCGTCATAAAACTCACACCAAATGTGACAGACATCGTCAGCATAGCAAAGGCTTGTGAAGATGCCGGAGCCGACGGGTTGACCTTAATAAACACCGTGCTGGGAATGCGCATCGACGTAAAACGCAGAAGACCAGTGATAGCCAACAAGATGGGCGGCTTTTCAGGTCCTGCCATCTTGCCGATAGCAGTGAGGATGGTATATCAGGTGGCAAAGGCATGCAGCATCCCCGTGATAGGATGTGGAGGCGTATCGACCCTTGATGATGCCATAGAGATGATGATGGCAGGCGCTACAGCTGTGGAAATCGGCACAGCCAATCTTGTGGAACCGATGACCTGCAAATACATAATCGACCAGTTGCCAGAGCGCATTTCAGAATTAGGCTTTAACGACATCAATGAGATAATTGGCGTAGTGGAGTAGGGGGAAGGTGTTCTATTTTGCTAATGGCAAGAGTTTCAAGATGTTAATATATTTGCAGTATCGCTCGTCAGAAGATGTGGTTAATATTAGCCTTTCACACCTGAGGTGTTTACATC
>JAUNQM010000150.1 GCA_030536165.1 Prevotellaceae bacterium
CATTAGAATGCAACATCTTCGATGTCTCAGAATTTTAGCAGAGGCGCAAAGGAGCCCCCTCCATCTCCCCCAGTAGGGGAGTGCCTAGTTCCCCTCCTACGGGGAGGGGTTAGGGGTAGGCCTTCTTTTGCGTTCTCTGTCTCTCTGCGATGCAGCACAATAGTTCTTTAAGAACTTGTATCGGCTTTGAAAATGATGCTGGACGCTTGCGTACAAGCGATATTTTCAAAGACAATAAAAAGGCAAAGCCTTTGAACTGCACTCTGCGTGAAACCTCACATGCGCAACTTGTATTTATTATCGTTGCTATAGATATAGCTTTTTCTTCTTTATGAATTGCTCTACGGAACGAGGCACGAGGCCTTTTATGGACTTTCCTTCTGCCACCATTGTGCGTATCTCGGTGCTGCTGATGTTGAACAGTGGGGCTTCAATCAGCGAACAACCTTCGGGAAGTTCGCTTTGGACGAGGCGATGGTTGCCGTTCTCGCGCGGATAGATGCATATTCTGTATTTCGACAGAATCTCGTCGTGCTTGTACCATTGTGGGAATCGCTCCCAGTTGTCTTCGCCTATGAGCAGTACTGGAATGCGGTCGGGGAAGTTCTCGACTATGGTGTTGAGCGTTGTCACCATGTAAGAAGGCTTTGGCAGATGAAACTCAATGTCGGACACTTTTATGCGTGGATCGGCAAGTTCATCGACAGCCATCTGCGTCATCTGTAGTCGGAGGTCGTCGTCGAGCAGGCTCATGTTGCGCTTCAATGGGTTCTGCGGTGAGACGACATACCAGAGTTCATCAAGCCCTGCTTGCTCGATGAACGCCTTGCCCAACGCAATGTGCCCATTGTGTATAGGGTTGAAACTGCCGCCGAAGATACCCGTAGTCATTTACAATTTACCATTTACAATGTACAATTGGGGTTACTCGACAGAAAGTCTTTGACGAGCTTTAGCACCTGGGCTTTGGCTTCGTCGAGGTTGTCGTTAATCACAACATGGTCGAAATGACATGCTTGCTCCATCTCGTAATCTACACGAAGCATACGATTGCGTATGACTTCCTCCGAGTCTGTGCCGCGGTTTTTAAGGCGGCGGATGAGTTCTTCCTTGCTTGGAGGCATGATGAAAACAGACATTGCACGGTCGCCATAGTGCTTCTTGATATTGATTCCGCCATTTACATCGACGTCGAAGACCACGTTCTCACCGCGTTCGAGCTGGCTTTCTACCTGCGACTTGCGCGAACCGTAGAAGATTCCTGCATACACTTCCTCGTATTCCACAAACTCGTCGCGTGCAATGCTGTCGCGGAATTCTTGCTCTGAAAGGAAGAAATATTCCACTCCATTCTGCTCCGTACCACGTGGTTTGCGCGTGGTGGAAGAGATAGAAAAGTGCGTGTTAAGCCCTTGCTGCATGATATAGTTTACGATTGTTGACTTGCCAGAACCTGACGGAGCGGCGAAGATAAGCAATTTTCCTTTCATAGATATTGCGGTTTTGCGGTTGTTACATAGACTTTCAAAGCTGGCTTCCTACATCACATTGAGCACTTGCTCTTTGATTTGTTCGAGCTCGTCTTTCATCATTACCACGATGTTCTGCATCTCGGCGTTATTGCTCTTGCTGCCTGTGGTGTTGATTTCGCGGCCCATTTCCTGAGCGATAAATCCGAGTTTCTTGCCCTGCGAATGACCTTCTTCCATCGTCTGCATGAAGTAAGAAAGATGGTTTGTGAGTCGCTGTTTCTCCTCGCTGATGTCGAGCTTCTCTATATAATATATGAGTTCCTGCTCCAGTCGGTTGCTGTCGTATATCACTTCAGGCAGCGACTTCAGGCTCTCAATAATCCTTTCCTTAATCTTCTCCACACGGCTCCTTTCGTAAGGTTCGATGCTTGCAAGCAGCTGGCGGATGTTATCAATCTTCTCGGTAAACTTCTTCTGCAGGGCTGCGCCTTCCTGCTTGCGGAAGTCAACGAGCTTGTCGATAGCCTCATTCACAGCGTTGCGCACCACACTCCACTCCTCGTCAGAGAGTTCCTCGTCTTCAGTCTTTGCAGTGACGTCAGGCATACGCAGCAAGCATGAGAACCAGTCGTCGGGCTCTGGTATTCCGTATTTAGTTGATATTGATGAAATCTGCTTGTAGTAGTCAGACACCAGCTCCGCATTGATTGATGCAGCGTTTGAGGCATCGCCCTTATCAACCCAAAGGTTGAAGTCCACCTTTCCGCGCTCAAGTTTATCGCTGATAATCTTGCGAATCTCAATCTCCTTTTCGCGGTAGATAGATGATATTCGCGTGGAAATATCCATAGCCTTACTGTTTAAGGACTTTATTTCTACGTTGATTTTCTTTTCGTTGAAGATGACGGAAACCTTTCCGTAGCCTGTCATTGACTGAATCATATTGCTGTGTGTTTTATAAATTCAATGCAAAAGTACAAAATATTTTTGACAGGCGGACATTTCTTTAGCTTAAAAGTTGTGGGATGCACCAACTTTTTGCCCTTGTTCTTCAAAACCTTGTAGGGAAAGAACTTATTTGCCCGACATTACCGACCGAAGATAGCGCATCGGATGGCAGATGCGTTTGCGTATGCGCCAAGCCTTATCGTGACGATTCTTTATGCTCAATGCAAGCTTAGCCGTAGCATCAACATCAAGCCCGCGACATGCAGCATATTCCCTTGCCACATATTCAAAAAGGTCGATTCTACCGGTAAATCTTGTCAGATTATCAAGGCAGATATTCAATGGAATCTCCGCCCCTTCAGGGTAGATTGCCATGCGATTCAGGTCGATAAGAGAGAAATTAAAGTCCTTGTCGTAGCGTATGTTTGTATCATTAAAATCCTTGTGAAGCACACCTTTCTGATGCAGCTTTGCAGCAAATACTGCCAATGCCGCAGCAAGTTCATGATTCCAGTCATCGCGGTCGATAAGGTCTTCGATAGGAGGATCGTCGTTTCTCTCACACACATAATAGCAATAATCGAGCAGACCAAAACGCTTGGTTTCGATGTATTCGATAGGCGCAGGCGTGCTTATACCGCGTTTGACAAGTTCTTTAGCGTTGAAATAAGAGCGATACGCTTTGCTTTTACGAAAGAAAGTGTAAATGATTTTCTTCACATAGTTCGGCCTCTGAAAGCGTTTAACAACGACTTCGTGCCCATCGACATTGAATGCTTTGATGGTATTCCTGCCATTAAAAATGACGATGCCATCATTGTCAAAATCATACATAGAGTTTAGCTTTAAGTTTATAGTAGTTTCTTCCAATGGTATAGTTCCAGAGGTTCTGCAAGCCTAAAGCCGAGTGGCAAGGCATAATGGTCACGTCTTCTTTTGGCAGACTTGCATCCAGATGGTCGCAAATGTGTGCGATGTATTCAAAAAGGTTGTATTTGTCGAGCATCTTATGCTTACATGCAGAAAGCACTTGCTTTGATGCTTCATATCTTTCTTGCTCTATTTGTCTCTCAATGATTTTGATAGCCTCTTCAGGCTTGCGTATGTCTATCTTCTCAAAAGACTCTTGCGGGAAGTAGTCACCTACATTTGTGCACCCATAATAGAAAGGGAAAGCCTCGGCAAGAAAACAATCGCCAAGCTTTTCTGTCCAGTAATACTTTTGCGATGAATTCTCAATCACAATATGATATTTATAAGGTGCAATGGTGTCCCACTTGTCTGCAAAATGATTCACTCCGTTACCGAAGACATCAATAGAATCACCGAAATGAGATTTCAGTTTTTCTACAAAGCGCAGTCGGTCGATGTGTCCTTGCGTAAAAGCCTTGTTACTGCTAATGACCGAAATAAGTTTAGTCTTCTGCGGTGTTGGCATAGACTTGAACTGGTCGTAGTCAATGTTGTATTTAGCATTGTCATTTTCGTCTTCCTCATATCCGATGAACCACGGTAATATTGGCGGTACAATATGCAGTTGCTGCCATTTGTCCACACAAGTCTTTGTTTGGCAAGTGCATATCTGACCAAACTGTTGTATGTATTGCTTAGGGTACTGAAGCACTGAACGCGGCTCTGTGGCAAGAAATATCGTGTTTCTGCGTGCCACCTTGCAATTCAGTTTATCTCGGACTCCCTTACCTTGCACAACCGGGAAATCTGGGTCCTCAATGTCTTCATCAATATAAAACTTATACTTGCCATCGAGCGACATCAGGCTGTGCCCCTGAGTCTGACGATGATAAATCTTTCCTAATTCGTGTCTGTAAGGGATTAGTTTTACTCTGTACATGATGTTGCAAAGTTAAGCAAATAAATTATGTATCGCACAATCTGCAATGTAAAAAAATGTTACTTTCAAAAAAAAAGCATCAGAATAATTGTTAATTCATAATTATTTATTACCTTTGCATCCGCAAAACTGTGATTGACCTATGGTGTAATGGTAGCACAACAGGTTTTGGTTCTGTTTGTAGTGGTTCGAATCCGCTTAGGTCAACCTAAATAAAGCGAGCAACGATGTAAATCATTGCTCGCTTTTGTTATGTTCAGTGGTACAGTCTTGCTGAAAATATTACTTGATAAACATGGACTATGTTTTGCAACGGAATGTAGAAATCTTTTACCTGAGGGTTTGAACTCATGCACCGCAGTTGGTCGCCTTCCTTCTCTATGTGTTTGATTGCACGCAGTCCATCAAGTCCGATGACAAGATAGATGTTGTTTCGACTAAAATTGCCGATTTCATCGACCTTTTTCACTCCTATCACATCACCGTCAAGTATCATCGGCTCCATGCTTATGCCATGCACAGGAAAGAAAAAGTCGGCTTTGCAACCTGGGAAATAGACGTTGTCGGTGGGGTCTTCACGGCTATGCTCTGCCCACATCAACTGTCCGGCACTTACAGGAAGTTCGTCGTAATAGTTTCCCATTTTCTTTTCAAACATATCTCCTTCGCCACGCAGGAGCCATCGTTTCGAAACTCCCTTGCATTTATCGGCAATAGTCACTACAGCCGTGCCTGGAAGTGTGTCGCGTTGTATCCAACTGCGAAGTGTTGCTACTGGCACACCGAGATATTCGGCAAGCTTTTCCTGTGTACCACCATAGTTGTGGATCAGTTCCTTGAGGCGTTCTTTTACTGACATAGGCAGAAGGGGTATTTAGAATTTACGGATTTACGGATTTGCTGCATTAAATATTTGCAAAAATATTTTGCAGTTTCGATTATTTGCATTACTTTTGCATCATATTCTTTGCAAAGGTAATAAATAATAATGAAAGCACAAAATAAAACCTAAAAAATTTATCATGATTAACTTCACAAAACAATCATCGGAGCATGCGGCAATGGTTGAGTGCGTTGGGATAACACACAATATGCTCCAAATCGACCCTTACTTTATGGAAAAGATAAAGCCAGGCGACAAGGTGACGATGGTCAGAGACCGCGACTGCATCGTTGATGGCAGATACTCTGTATCGGTATTCTACAAGAATGATTTTGCTAATATCATGGGACACATTCGCCGCATATATCGTGAGGATATGCTACGGCTCATCGACCGCTACGGCAAGGTGCACGGAAGCATCAGCAGTGTGGGCGAGACTACTTGTATGCTTAACGTGGGAGATGTTGTTGCGTGCGATAATATCTCGCGCACCGACACATCGCCCACCTCGCAGCTAAGCCCAGGAGTCATTGACGAGAGTCTGATTATCAGTTCAAACAAAGAGGACACTTCGCTCGAAATGCTTGCCGACACAATACTTTCATCCACTGACCGACGTGAGCTCATCGACACGGCTCTATTATATATTAAAGTGTATGGGCACAGCATCAGCGGCGACCACGAACGCGACTACAAGCGGATTGTCAGTCGGCTGAACGATGTGCTTGCCGTTTCTGACAGCATTGACGCACCACGAATCACGGAAATACTCGACAAACTCGACCGCAAGAACCGCTGGATGACTTCAGGCGACAACGTCGTCAGCATATTCTACGAGCAACTCGCACGACTGAAAAAGACGGCTTCGGTGCGTGGAGGAATGTTCGACCGACTGTTCAGCCGATACTTCCACAGCAAGCAATGCGTGCCCGTGGAGCACATTCTCGAACTGAAAAACAAGGTCAAGGAATGGCTCAACAGTCAGTTCGACAACCTCTACTACGCCGACATGCCGACCTTCATCAAGCGCATCGCATACGAAGGTCTCAGCACTCGCGACCTCTACACGGTGATGACATACATACTTGTGCATCAACGTCTGAGGGAAGAAGTGGCGCGACTCAACAATGTGTCGCAGCCTATTGACGAGGCAAAGCGCGACGAAATAATACGCAGGGCTATCGTGGCTGTGATGGAGACTAAGATGAACGATAAGCACATTTTTATCTACAGCCGTCAGTGGATAGGCATCTTTCGTATCATGGTCGATGAGGGAATAATCATCGACAACGCCTTCCGCTCGTTCCACGACTACGTCATGCAACTCTTTCCCGACGGCAAAGGTCTGCGTGTGAAGATAGACATGAACAACCTCTCACATGCTTACATGGGAATTTTCGCACGTCCTTTCTCACAGTGGGACTTCAAGAAATACAAAGGGTTGAAAGGCGTCTTCGACCGTAATTAC
>JAUNQM010000151.1:0-1805 GCA_030536165.1 Prevotellaceae bacterium
TTAGGAGTGAAAGGCTGAACACCTTAGGTGTGAAAGGCTAAATATAACGACATGTAAAGAAAAGGGCCTGTAGTACCTTCTGAGAGGGGGGATTAATTCCAAATCTGTCATTAGGAATTGTACTTATAAACTATAACTTTTTTAGTACGACCCCGCTGGGGTCGATGCAGAGAGAGAGGCATTTGTTCTGCAGGTCTCCGACCCGCAGTTCTTGCGCTCCAGTAGGTGCTCAGGCGCAAGCGGAGTCCTAATGTATGACCTCTTCGAGGTCACTCTACAATAACGATTAGCGACCTCAGAGAGGTCGAACTTTCGTAACCGCAGTGTCGAAGACCTGCGGCAAGAAGTAACACCACACACATCCGACCCCAGCGGGGTCGCACTATGCAACAAAAGTTGAATAATTGATTAGGACTAAAAAAATGACAACACGGATGATTTATTCCACCACCTTGAGTTTTAGAAGTTCAAGTTTCGAGGCAGTCTTGCGCAGAATCTTGAAACGGTATTTGCCCACCCTAATCTCTTCGTTGAGCTTAGGGAAGCGGGCGCATTTGTGAAGGATGAGACCTCCAAGTGTAAGGTAATCATCGCTTTCAGGAAGGTTCAGTTCGTAGAGTTCGTTGACCTTTGTTATCTCAAGACGAGCCGAAAGAAGATACTCATCGTCAGCAACTTTCTGCGAGAACTCGACCGACTTGTCGTGCTCGTCCTCGATGTCGCCAAAGATTTCTTCGACGAGGTCTTCGAGCGCCACGATGCCCGATGTGCCTCCAAACTCATCCACAACAACACCAAGCGTCTTGTTTTCCTGCATGAAAGTATGCATCAGCTTGCGTGCAGCCATAATCTCAGGCACGATAGGCATGGTCATTATGTGCAATGTGGTGAGCGATTTCAGCGTTTCCTTGCGGTAGTCTTTTGTGTTGCAAAGTGACAACCGGAACATTTCCGATGAATGGATATAGCCAAGAATATGGTCTATATCTCCCTCATAGACTACGACTTTCGACTTTCCACTCTCGACGAATATGTCGAGCAGTTCATCAATCTTGCAATTGATATCAACCGCCACAAGCTCCGTGCGAGGTATCATACAGTCGCGGACTTTCGTGTCGGAAAAGTCGAGCGCGTTCTGGAATATCTTCACCTCGTCGGTGATTTCCTCTTCGCTGCGGGCATTGTCAATCGACGACTGCACGAGGTAGTCGAGATCTACCTTCGAGAACTGCATCTTGCCTTTCTCCTTATCAACCTTCACGCCGAAGAGCCTAAGCAGTCCCTGCGACAGCGCAGTTGCGAAGCGCGAGATTGGGAACAGCAACACATATAATATATATGTAGGCACGGCAAAGGTCGTAAGCGTCTTGTTTGGGTTAATCTTAAAGAGCGTTTTTGGCAGAAATTCGCCTGTAAAAAGCACGATACACGTGCTGAGCAACGTGTCGGCTGGCACCGTAAAGCCCGCTGGCATACCTACAAAGATTGTCTTGTCAAAGAGCTCAGCAATGAGGATACCATATACGACAAGGGCGATATTGTTGCCCACAAGCATCGTGGAAATGAAGTTGCTGGGATTTACAAAAAAGCGATGCAGACACTTCTGCGGCAGTCCGTTCTTCTCCTCACGCTCCATCTCGGCAAGCATCTTGTTGCTCGACACGAAGGCAATCTCCATTCCAGAGAAGAATGCAGAGAAAAGCAGAGTGATTAAAACGCCGATGATAAGTGTAAGCATAAGGCTTTTGCGAGGGGATGAGTGTTATTGTTGCTATAGATTTTATAGTTTCTATAGGGGTACAGTG
>JAUNQM010000151.1:1815-6616 GCA_030536165.1 Prevotellaceae bacterium
GGTTCATATTCTTGCGCAGATCATTGATGCTTTGCTTTGCGCGATTGACCGTCGAGGCATCTAACACCTGGCGAGGGCGTGCTACTGGTGCTGAGTGAGGTTTCACGTCAGGGATGACAACGGCAGAATCGTTGGCTGCATCAGGCGAAGGTGGCGGTGCAGGCTCGTCCTCCATAAGGTCACCTGTAGGAAAAGCGCCCTTCGAATTATTCACGTAGTAGTGAGTCATATATTCATCGCTGCGGAACTCCGTGCCTTCAATCTGGCGTTCGGGAGTGAAAAGGCGCGCATATTTATGCGAATATAACTCATGATTTCTCTGGTCCCAGAAGAGTTCTTCGCTGTTGAAGAGCGTGCCGTTCACGTTTCTCATCTCTACCCTACCCCGCAGTTCCCAGAGCTGAAGCGTGTTGTAGAACCATGCTGTGTCGGCTGTGATGGTTGCAGCTATGTGGAAATCTTTGTCGAATTGCTGGAAGAAAACACCCTTGATAAACGACCACTTAGGTGGAACAGTCACCTCGTTCACCTCCCAGCGTTCAGATATGATGCGATATTTCATCACACCCGAATCAGAAATCAACGTGTTGACTCCATAACTTATCATCGTTGCCACCGAGTCTTTATCGTTGATTGCAGGCGCAGTATGCTCCTTGCTTTCATTGCATGCAACGAAAGCAAAAACTACAAGAAGGGATAAGACGATGTGCTTCATTTAAGTTACAGAGGGCAGGAATTCCAGAAAATCCAGAAACCTATTATTCAAACTTCCACTTAGCAAACCAACGTTCGTTGAAAGTAAGAGCAATGTTGATGCGCCAGTAGTTCTCGGTAATCATGTTCGACGCAGAAGTGCGAACCCACTGACCAGAAACATTGAGGATAGAACGGTTGTTGTAAGTGTTGATGATTGGAACACCGAAACCAAAGCTGAGTCCCAGCTCCTTTGGTCCATCAACGAAACGTCCTTGATTGTCGCTTACCTTTATATAAGGTGTGGCCATGTAAGCGCCGGCACGATAATGTATGCGGCAGAAGAAATTGCGTGAAAGTTCGTCAGGCACATAGTCTGCACCAAAGGCGAAACGCTTGCGGTCGAGCAACTGTCCGACACGCTTCGCAAAAGTAAACTTCGTGCCATTATCCTCAAGCACAGGGAAAGCTTCTCCAGCAAATTTATATAATGTGAAGTCGGCGCCTACCTTCAGTTTGTTCTTGTAGTTCCATGCAAGACCTGCACTGATTGTAGTCGGCACGAAATATGCATCCTTGACATGATATGAAGTTGTATCAGCCTTGATATCATAGACATCAACAGTGTTGTTCATGTTGTGCCCGATAGTGTATGAAGCGCCAAGAGACAGTTGGTTATCCTTATTCATAGGAATGTAAGTCTGCAGTCCGAGGTCTATCTTATACGTTCTCACCGTACCTTCATACAAACGGAAAAGAGAACTTGCACTTGTCAGCGAGTGGACGCTTGTCACGCTCTTTGAGAAGTCGCCCCAGATGTATCCAGCATTGAAACCGAATGCCACATACTTGAAAGGTTTCCATCCGAAACCGAGATAAGCCTCACGCAAGCCACCAGAACCAGTGTATGTATTGACGTATGTATCTTCAACAGAACCTGTTTCCTTACCCGAATTAAAGAAGTTATAGCCAATATTAGTGTAAGGCAATACACCGAAACTGCAACCGATGTTCTTCCACACGCGGAAAGCAGCGGCAGCATACTCGAAGTTCGCACTCTTGGCATTAAGCTTTGTATTGCCCTCTTTGAGGTTGGTGTTGAGCAGCGACATACCCACATCAAAGATAAATGAAAGCGAATCTACGTTGCCGTATGATGCGGGATTCATAGGGTTCACCTGGTTGCCATCGCTGAATCCCTGAGCCACACCCGACATGGCACGGCTGAAACTTGTTGACTGGTCGGAAAGGACTCCGATACCATACATACTATAAGGAGAGCTTGTGCCACTCTGAGCAGAGGCACTCGAACTTGCAAGCATCATGACAACCGACATCAATGATGCTGCAAAGCAAATTTTCTTTATATTCATTATATAATTTTGTAATTCGGTTTGCAAAATTAGTACAAAACAAAGATATGACAAAATTTTTATACAAGTTTTAATATTTAATACGCAGTTTCGTGCTATGCGTAGAACATCATCAACGCTACTCTAAAAGTCTAAAAATGTCTAATATCGCATGTTTCTACCCACGACAAGGATGATTTACATCAATAAATTTCGCTTTTTGCACACATCTTTGATAAAAATCGTTAACAAAAGCACTTATAACAACAAAAATGCTGTAACTTTGCACCGATTTTCGCGCGCGTTGGGATAAATACGCAAAATCGAGAAGAAACATCACAACAAAAATACAACATCATTTTTATCAACAAACATGAAAAAGATTTTCACTTTTGCAGCAATCGCAAGCCTTATTTTGGCAAGCTGTACAAATGATTCACTGCTCGAAGAAAAGCAGCAGAATGCTGTCTGGAGCAACAGTATCGGTTTCAACATGAGTTCAAACAATGCAACTCGTGCTGGTGGCATTGAAGCTCTTCAGACAAAAGGTCACTATGAGTTCGGCGTATTCGGTTATTCTGGTCTTGAGAATGACGTAAACGGCGACCCTATTATGGAAAACTACCTCGTAGCTTATGGTTCAATGAACAATCCTTATAGCGATTTAGCTACAGGCGCAACTACATGGATGGCAGGTTCAGAAGCTTCTACAACAGTTTCTGGCAATGGTTACTCTTCATGGTTCTATGAGGCACTTGCTCCTGACAACTGTAAGCCAGGCGTAACTCCTGACCTTACTCAGTCGCTCAAGTACTGGGACGAGTCAACTCTGGCAACTTACTTCTCTGCTTATGCTCCTTACCTCAATCAGACTGCTGTCAAGACTGACGAGGACAAGGCTGTTGAATACACAGAATCAGCAACTGCAGGCGAGGAAACTCTCAAGTTCCAGAACCTTTCTTCATTCTACACAAACCCAGTTACAGGCGCACAGATTACAACAGCTGCTACTCCTTACGCTGGCACAAACTGCTACGATGCTAACACAGAGCTTATCAATGCCAACGAAGCTCTCTATGCATATAAGAATGTAGAAAAGACAAGCTATTTCAACGATGTTCCTGTAATCTTCAAGCACGTTAACTCTCAGATTAAGGTTAAGTTCTACGAAGTTATCAAGGGTTACAAGGTTGAGCTCATCGACTTCATCCCTGAAGAGGTTGCATCTAATCCAAACTATAAGATAAACGAAGCTTATGCTGGTGTTGCTTTCACTCCAGCCACTAAGCCTCAGTCAGCATGGGTAAAGGATGACACTAAGGCTGTAGAAGACACTGCAAGATATTACAAGCAAGCAGAAAAGGACGCTCTCCCTACTTACTTCAAGTCAGGTGACGTTACAGTTAGGGGTATCAAGGGTACACCTTCAATCACTGTTGAAGAAGACAAGGCTACAGCAACTAACGAAGTTAATGAAAACCTTCGCTTTGCTATCGCAAACGACAAGACTGCAACCATTGCAACTACTACAACTTCTAAGTCAGTTAACTGCATCGGTGAAGCAAACGGAACAGCAACTGAACTCCCTACTACTCTCTACACTCTGCCTAACCACGATGGTACAAACTACATCACAGGCACAGTAGCAAACAACACTGGTTATACACTCCACGTTTCTTATAAGCTCATCCCTGAGGATGGTTCAAAGGAAACTAAGGTTTACGACGCACGTGTTTATGTAGGTCCTGAATTCTGCAAGTGGAAGGCTGGTACTGTCTATACTTACATCTTCAAGATTACTTCAATGACAAACGGTACTACAGACCCTGATAAGATTGACCCAGCAACTGTTGATCCTTCAACTATCACAGACCCAACAGATACAATCCACAATCAGCCACTCGTTGACCCAGACGACCCACGTGTACCAGACGATCCAGCTCTCAAGCCAATCGTATTCGATGGTATCGAAGTTGAAGACTACGTTACAGGCGCAACTGGTAAGGTTAATGGTGATGACGAATGGACAATCTCTAACCCAAGCTTCTGGCCATCAGCAGGTAACTACTACAAGTCACCAGGTATGATTAACGCTGAAGACATTGCAAACGTAGTAACTCCAGGTTTCGCAGTTGTTGACCCTACTACAGGCGTTGTAACAGTTGACGCAACAGGCAAGACATTCACTTGGACAGAAGGCGTAGCAGCATTTAACCTCACAGCTACTAAGCAGGTTGCAACTTCTGTTGCATACAACGATGCTATTGTTGACAAGAGCGCATTGACTGTTGATGAAGATTCTGCATACGCAACTCTGATGGGCAACATCACAGTTCCTTCATACATCATCTACGTATGGCAAACTGCAACAACTAATGTTTCTTACACAGCCGTTCCTACTAAGATTGTCGTAGGTTGCACAAAGACTCCTGTTAAGCGCACTAACGCTGCTGGTAACTATGTAGATGGAGAAGGCAACGAAGTTGTTAATCCAGATGATGCAGCTATCGACTACAGCTACACATTCACATTTGCACCAGAATACACTAACACAACTGGTATCACAGCTGTATCTGCATCTGCCGCACAGGCTTACGCAATTGCTAAGGAAGCAGCAACTACTATGTAATCAATTCAATTTTACATACAAAAAATAGCGACTCGCAAGGGTCGCTATTTTTTGTATAGATCGACTTCTGGTGTAAGCATTCGATGAATTACATATTGTAGCAGTTGTATAACTGTATTACCTTTGC
>JAUNQM010000377.1 GCA_030536165.1 Prevotellaceae bacterium
TCAGAACATGATTTTCTGGTGCCGTTGTCTTGTGTATAGTTGTACACACGTCCACATGTACACGTTGATACATGTGGACATAATAAACGAACAGATGCAGCTCAATTTTTTTTGAACTGCATCTGCTATAGTGATTAAAATTGTTGGATTAACCATTTCCAACATGGAATAACCTCAATCACGCCAAATTCATCTTCAATGGTCTTTTCTTCATCGTAGGTGATGATTACTCTTCGCTTGCATGACAAGGCTTTAGGTAACTTCTGAAGGGCTTCGACCTCTCGTTTCTCTGTTGCGTCTGATCCCTCAATTGAGTAAGAAACCTGTATGGCAAGTTCATCGTCAGGAACGTAGAAGTCAACTTCCACGTTTTGGTTATAGAAGAACACTCGCTCGTTGTCCTTGTCATTTCCATATTTACGGAAAAGTGAAAGAGCGACAATGTTCTCCAGAAGAGTCGTTGTCGGGTCAACCAGGAGAAGACTCAACAAACCGTTGTCTATGAAATAGTACTTGCTGTTCGTTTCACGTTCAGCAAAGGCAGCACTTATATTGTGCAATCTGAGCAAGAGCCATGCGTCCTCGCAGTATTCAATATAGCTGCTCGTAGTTGGTATGGTTATCTTTCCACCAACGCTTGACAGTATCTTGGTGACTCTGGAGTATGATAATGGCTGTTTCACACTCTCTGCCATCTTCTTAATCATCAAGCGCAAGAGGTTAGGGTTGCTGATCTTGTTCCTTGCGCAAATATCGCCCAGGTATATTTTCTGATAAACACTGCTCAGGTAACTTCTCTTTACAGTAAGGTTTACGCTTTCTGGCAATCCACCCCAGTTCAGGTATTCCGAATATTCACGCAGGAACAATGATTTGCCAGTGGTACTCAACAGCGTCTGCTCGTCGTATGGAATATCTCGTGAGCGAAGGTATTCCTTGAAACTGAAAGGATAAACCTCTACTGGGATATAACGACCACCGAGGGTTGTCATTATCTCCTTGGAGAGCATCTTAGCATTTGAACCAGTGATCCAAACCGTCCGTTTGCCGTCAGCCATACGACGGGCAAACTTTTCCCATCCATCGATGTTGTGAATCTCATCAAGGAATAGCATCGGATTGTCATTGCCGGTCATTTCAATGTGGCATTCGAGGATGGCGTTGAAATCTTCATAGGTGAAGCCTACCAGTCGCTCGTCTTCAAAGCTAAGATAGAGCATTTCATCCCATCCATGTCCTTCACGAAGTAATTGCTGCATTTTTTCGTAGAGAACAAAGGACTTGCCAGCCCTGCGAACACCCACGAAAACATAGCAGTTAAAACCCTCCGTGACAATGTCTCTATGGACTATATTATAGCTTTCAATCTCCCTTCGATTATCAAGGAGAATCTGCTTGAGTAGAGCTTTGCTTATCATAAAATATTAAAATGTCATTTTGTATTTCGGCGCAAAAGTATAAAATATTATTTTAATAAGCAAGATTTTCCTCTTCTTTTAAGCATTTTTTTGAGTATTTCTTGTCCTCGAAGCAGGTTTTGATGTATTAGATAACCAAATCTTAAGCATACCTTATTATCATTTGATACCT
>JAUNQM010000152.1 GCA_030536165.1 Prevotellaceae bacterium
AAGTAATGTCGGTGTCTTTGCATCGAAATAGGAATCCTTTATCACGAATTTGTTGTCTTTATCACCACGTCCGTCGTGCCAGATGATAGCACGGCTGTCGCCATAGAATCGGCATCGTGTAGCGTAGCAAGTGCCACGCGGACAAAGGAAGTCAACACCAGGGCAGCGCAGATAGAGGTCTGCATGATAGTACATTCCATCCTTTGGTGCCCAAAGCGAAAGTGCATCGTTTCCGTCAGCCCACACATTGCAGTTGATGACAATGGTGCGCGTCGCACGTCCGAAGATTGCCATCTGATGTGCGGTTGTGTTCTCTATTGTCGTACCGTAGTTATTGTAAACCGTAAGTCCGCTGATAACACAGTCGTCGGCACCTTCTTGCAACACAATCACGCCATTGCCAGTCTTCTTGCCGTGATATTCTGGTATTTTGTTGGTCTTTGCCATCTCGGCAAGAATGAGTATTGTGCTGTCGCGGTCTTCACCCACAAGGAGAATATTCGGACGGTCGATGATTACCTTCTGATTGTATGTTCCCTTGCGAATGAATATCTTGAACGGCTCAGTCGGCTGTGCTGGTGCTTTCTCGATTGCAAGTTGAATGCTGTCGCCAGGATTGACAATCACATCAAAGTCTTGTGGATTGATTGTTGTCTTTGTAAACATTTCAAACGTGCCATTCTCGTTTGCCCCTTTTGTGGTGAGACTGATAGGCACTTTATGCTCTGCATCGTATTTGTCAGCCCATTTGTTGTATTCGTCATAAAGTCCAGCAGCACGGTCTCCGTACCAACTATAGCCATTGCGACGTTCTGAACCTATTTCTTCAAGGCGTTTTCTTGGTATTCCATCGCGGTCGCAGACGTATGGTTCATACTTCTCCAAGTCGTAGAAACGTGCCCAAAGAGGTTTTGCATTCGGGTCGGCAACAAGTCGAGTGTTGTGGTCTTTAGTGAAGAAACCGCGTTCTACACGCAAGCCTGTAAGTTTATACTTATCAAACCATGCCATAGCACCATGCACAGACTGCTTAATCCTTTCATCGGGTTCAGGCAGCGACATAAGCAACTTTACGATTGCCGCACTCTCCTGCGAACAGAACGATGGCAATTCGTATGCGCGAGCATGGGCAGGGAGGTATGTGTCCTTGTCGTGCTGCTGACACCATACTGTCAGTTTGCCATCGACTTTTATCTGCGTCTTCAGGATAATCTCAATGCCCTTGTCGAAAGCTGTCTTGATTTGCTTTAATTGTGACTTGGTAACAAGATTATGATTGAAAGGCTCTGTCTCGTCTATAATGCCTTTGAAGATGTTCAGCGTATTGACTATTGCATCATCATTGTATGTTATGTGGACTTGATACCCACGTGGATTTGGCCAGAATTGAGGCCATCCGCCGTTATCATATTGACCGCTGAGCAAGAAATCGATACCTTTCTGAAAGGCTTCACGATATTTCTTGTCTTTAGTCGCATTAAAGAGTCGAGCGAGGAAATTCAATTGTGTGAAAGTGGCTCCATTGTCGATGGTAGAGTCATTAGTGCGGCTCTTTTCTTTTTCCACTTGTTCTTTCTCTGCATCGGTCATATTACGACTCATATTGATATTCTTAGGCCATCCACCTGTGACGCGTTGGTAAAGAATCATCTGATCTCCTACACGACGTGCTTCTTCGCCCTTGAAGAACTCAGGGCTCTGCATTCGCATTAGATTTCGTCCCCTACCCTGCTGTGACATGACAGGAAGCATGATAAGGGTAAATAATAAAGTAAAAGTTAGTTTTAGTTTCATGTTAGGCTATTTTTTGCGGTTATACGGTTATGCGGTTTTCGAGATTTCGATGATTCGAATGAGTTATTTAGCTGTTTGGGGACGTTAACTTAGAATCGGTTACTGCATCTTATTCAGTCCTTCCCAGCGTACGTTCCATGTACCATCGTTAGGGAATCCTGGATTCATTCCAAGATTTTCGTCATCCCAACCAGCACACATCATTGCTACAGCCTCTAAAAGCGCACCGTTGCCAGGGAGGTAGATTCTCAGACGTCCGTCCTGATAGTTGTGTCCGTTCTTGAGGTATGTATTCTTCTGCGTATCAACCATGAGGACTTTAAGTGCTGTAGATGGTTCGCCCAGACGAGCTGCAGCCATTGCCATCATACCGTAGTCCCATCCCCATGTTGTGAGCCAGTTCCAGTTCGATACTACATCATGCAAAGTCTCGCGCATCTTATCCTTATTATATTGGTATGATGCAGGCAAGCATCCGCATGCACCAAGCACAGCAGGATGGTCGGAACGTGTTGCCTTCTCAAATGTCATCTTTGCAAACTCTGCATCTGTTCCGCCAGTTGATTTCTCTGGTTCGTAACCCTTAATAGGTGCTCCTGCCGTATATACTCCATTCAACTCTGGCAATGTTGCCATGTTACCAATTCTCTCAGCCCAGTCCTTGTTTGGTTCCAGTCCTTGACGTTCCAGCCATCGTTGTGCTGTGGCAAGGGCATAATAGCAATATGCAAGGTCAAAAGGCTGGTTGTAAGCCATCTTCCACGACATGCTTTCTTGCATTGCAGTAGCTCCCCTTACTTCGTATTTCTTCGACTCATTATTATATATAAGGAATGAAGAAATGAAATCAGCCGTTTCCTTCACATTCTTTCCATAACGTGCGAGCACATCTTTGCGCTCTGCATCGGTCTTAGCATGGCGATACATTTCTTCGGCGAAATAGATATAGTGAGGCTGCTGCCAAATAAGGAAAGACCCAACATTAGATGGCGACTCACCTGCCCACGGGTCGGTCATCTTCATCCAACGGATGCCATCAAAGCCTTGACGCTCTGCAATAGCCTTTGCCTTAGGATAAGCCACATTGTCATACCAAGTAAGCGCTTTCTCCATCACTTCCTTGTGTCCCCAGAGCGAGAAATCGAGCAGATGCCACCATGCCATTTCGAGGTGTGGACGACCAAACCAAGTGTTATAGGTAAGCCCTGATTCTTGCGGAGGCATATTGCCGCGGCAGTTTGTTGCCTTGATGTATTGCGAAAGCACAACCCTGCGCTCCAGTTCTTTTGCCCTTTCATCGGTGCATTGTGAGAAATCAACAACGGCACCTTCGCTCCAATATTTCCGCCATGCTGCAGCCGTTGCGCTCAATGCTCGTTTGTAGGCTTGTGCTGGCATAATGTCGCCTGACTGGCTGTAAGTGCAACTGAATGCAATGGCATTGTCGCTTGTAGAAAGTGTGAAATAATGCTTTCCGGCTTCAGCAAACTTTGCGTTGCCTTCCCAATCAATACGCACATAGTATTTCGTATCGTCAAGACTACGCTCCAATAATGCATACTTTTCTCCCTGCGCTATTATTTTCGTCTCATGGCTGTCTGCTTTTTCCCAGTTGTTGGCATCATCTGAGTGCTTGCCTGAAGGATAAGAGTAGCGGAAACTCACGTTGGCCTGTCCTTTTTCAAACAGGCTCGTAACTACAAGTGCAGTCACACAATCATTCTCTGGATGACAAAGTGTGAAAACATCAACCTGATTTTCCTCTACTTTGAATTGCGATTCAATCCGTCCTTCCCATAGGCGGTTCACCTGATGTATGTCTTTCAACTCTGTAATAGGCACAACAGTTCCATTCTTGTCTCTCAGTTCCAGACCTACAGTCCCAAGATTCAAACGATGTGGATTCTCACGGAAATATGCCGTAGCTGCCACTCTTTCTGCATTGGCTCCATTCTTCGCCTTGTTCTCTATCGCATAGATTCCCTTGTGTCCATGTCCTGTGTCATAGCTACCCTGCGATTCTTCCTCTGTAAGATTTAGTTTATTCGGAAAGGAATGCCATCCCCAGTCAGACATTGCACATAGTGGCACTCCGTCTTTGTAATATTCTGGGTAACTCTGCAAGCCAGTCACATCGACCGTAGTAGCAAAATGACCGTTGCCCACTGTCAGAGACGACAGTGGGTCAGCGGCTGTTATTAATGGATTATTGCGGTCGAACACTTCTTCCTTGTTTATCATGGTAAGGTCTGTGTCGTAACCCATCATCTCCATTTCGAGCGATGCCCAGATAAACGGGCCAATGCCTTTCGCATCATTGTCACGAATAGGCTCGCTCATATAATATTCAAACGATCCGTCACGGTTAGGACTTTTCTCTGGACCGAGACCTGAAACCGAGCAGCAGTTTGTCAATGAGATGGTCTTGTCGGCATTCACCTTTATGAAATTCTTTATGATTCCATTATACGCTTTCTTACCTATCTCAAGATATGAATTATCAAGATAGCCTAAGCGAGCACCTTTCAGCAAACAATATGTGAACATGCACGAAGCTGTTGACTCAAGATAGTTGCGTGGGTCTTTCACGTCGAGCACGTCATACCATACCTGGCTTTTCTTGTCCTGGCACTTCACCAATGCCTTCATTGCTCTTTGGAACAAATCAATGACCTCTCCACGGCGTTCATAGTCCTGTGGCAGCACGTCGAGCACTTCAATCATTGCCATCACATACCAACCCATTGCGCGTGCCCAAGTGTGCTTCGACTGTCCTGTCTGACTGTCAGCCCAGAACATTGCATGCTTCTCATCGTAAGCGTGTTTCCAAAGTCCTGTCTTGGCATCAAAAGTGCGCTTGTCGGTCATCATAATCTGGTCAACGGCGTCGTCATAGTATTTCTTGGCTTTCTTCGTGCCCTTCAACTGCGGAGCGGCCATCGTGTAGAAAGGCAATCCCATATAGATGCCATCGAGCCAAACTTGGTCGTGATAGATTTTCTTATGCCAGAACGGACCGTCTTGTGTGCGAGGTTGTTTTTCCAGTTGCTTGAAGAATGTCTTCAACGCTGCAAGTTCGCCTTCAAGAGGTTCCTTGTTATACATACGGAGAATGAATCTTGCTGGACGAATGTTATCGAGATTGAAGTCTTCATACTTATAGCCAACAGTAGTGCCGTCTGGCTTAATCATCGTCTTTGGGTAGTCCTGCACGTAGTCCCAAATGTTCTGGCCGCCATATCTCAGGTATGTGTCGAGCATTGACTCCAGTTCAATGCCCATCACATAACTCCACTTTGGCTTCTTGGCAAAGTCGAGCATATTACTCTGTGGCACGCGCTGCATTTCTGAGTATGTCATCCATTCGCTGTAATGCTTATACGGCTTATCTCCTTTTGCAAGCACAAGGCTACCATTGATTGTAACATTGTCGAACTTCACGTCTTTCATCTTACCACGAAGCAGATTGCCATTCTCAACAACACCGTTCCACTGGCAGTTCTTCACCTGGATATTCTCCACGTTGCAGCTTTCCTTCAGACCGTCAATATAAGCTCCGTACTTACTCTTGTTGCAGTTCACGTTTTCGAGATATACATTCTTCACCGTTGGAATAAAACCACGCTGTGCCTGCTCGTTAGGTTCATAGACGAGGTTGATTTTCAGCACAGCCTCCTTACATTGTCCTACGCGAATGTTTCTTACATAAATGCCATCTGTGACACCGCCACGGCAAGTGTTAGTCTTGAGTCTAATGACGCGTTCAAGGTTAGGCGAGTCCATGTCGCAGTCCTCTACAAAGATGTTCTTCGTACCGCCCGACACCTCACTACCAATGACCACGCCACCGTGTCCGTTAGCCATCTTACATTTACGCACGATGATGTTCTGGCTTGCCATTGCCCTGCGTCGTCCGTCAGCATTTCTACCGCTCTTGATAGCAATGCAGTCATCGCCAGTGTTGAAGTAGCAACCTTCAATAAGCACTCCGTCGCAACTTTCAGGGTCACAACCATCACCATTAGGACCGTCGTTCTCTACCCTGACGTTTCTCACCGTCACGCTCTTACTCTTCAGCGGGTGCAGTACCCAGAACGGAGAGTTCAGCAGCGTAACACCTTCGATAAGCACGCCATCACACTGGTTGAAGTTAACAAACTGTGGACGCAGACCGCATCCCTTGCCAAACTTTCTTTCGCTGATAGGCGTACCGTTGTCGCTCATCTTCAGCAGTTGGTTTCTTGCACCACGGCTCTGTGCCTCTGGTGTCTTGTCCGTGCAGCCAAAATGACCTGCACCGCAGAAAGGCCACCAAGTCTCGCGAGAGCCACATCCGTCGAACACGCCCTCACCAGTCACGGCAATGTCGGTCGCTTTGTAGGCATAGATGAGTGGAGAATAGTTCCAGAGGTCAAGGCCTTCCCAACTCGTCTCAACTAATGGATAGAGGTCGAGGTCGAAAGCGAATTTTACCACAGCGCCCTTCTCTGCCACGAGGTTCACATGGCTCTGCAGTCTGATGGCACCTGTCTGCCATTCACCAGCGGGGATAACCACCTTGCCACCGCCAGCCTTCGAGCATGCCTCGATAGCCTTGTTTATGGCCTTCTGGTTCTGAGCAGCCGTGGCTGTAACCTTCGCGCCATACTTGGTGATAGGGAATGTTTTGTCGGCAAACTGCGGCATACGGATGCCCTGCTCAACCTTTTTGTACTCTGAGCCCCAGATGTCAGCATTTTCAGCCGAGATTGAAATGTTTGGCAAAAACATTC
>JAUNQM010000153.1:0-4520 GCA_030536165.1 Prevotellaceae bacterium
CCCAAGGGGGTCGCACTAATACATCTATAGTTGATAGGTAAAATCTCTAATGACCTATTTGGGTTTAAGGCGGCTTTTGGCCTTGTATCTGTGATAAATCTTTGTTATTAGTTCTTAACAAGAAAGATATACTACCACAGGATTGTCGATTGATGGCTTTACTTAGTGGTGAACTTGTAGATGCAGACGTGGTTATATGTCTCTCCTGGGTTGAGTGTTGCCGATGGGAACTCAGGATGGTTAGGAGAGTCGGGGTACATCTGCGACTCAAGTGCTATGGCACGTCGCGCACCTGTGTAAATCTGCAGCCCTGGATGATTGTTCCACACTTCCATCATGCGCCCTGATTCTGGTGCGTAGAGTGTGGCTACCTTATCTAAACTGCCTGCCTTCTTGTGGCTAACGCAGAAGTTATTATCATAGGCAAATACCTTGTCTTTCGGCATCTCAAACTTCTGACCAAAGCGGAAACCTTTCATGTCCATCTGCCTGTCGCCGATGCGTGTGGCCTTGTTGAAATCGTATAGTGTTCCCTTCACTTTCAGTATTTTGCCTGAAGGAATACCCTCGCGGTCTGTCTCGGTCATAGTCTTTGCCTTGACCATAAGCCGATGATTCATCACGTCGCCATTGCCAGCACCATTGAGATTGAAATAGGAGTGAGTGGTGGTGCTGACCACTGTCGGCGCATCGGTGGTGGCGTTGTATTCCACACGGAGACCGTTGTCTGCGGTGATGGAGTAGGTGAGAGTGGTGGTAAGTGTGCCAGGGAAACCGTCTGTGCCATCGGGCGAAACGCACTTCAGCACGAGTTCGTCAGCCGATGACTTCACCACGTCCCATACAGTGTGGTCGAAGCCGTTGTTGCCACTGTGGAGGGTGTGCTTGCCATTATTAAGGGTGAGTTGATAAGTGTTTCCGTTGAGGGTGAAGCATCCGTTGGCTATTCGGTTAGCATAGCGTCCGACGGCAGGGCCGACCATTCCGATATTATATCGTGTGTATTGGCTTATTGTAGGATAGGATGTGACAAGGTTGGCATAGTTGTCGTCCCTGTCGGGTGCAAACAAAGACACGATGAATCCGCCGTAGTTAGTCACCTGTGCAGCCACGCGTCCGTTTGTGATGGTATAGAGCGAGACTTTCTTTGCATTGATTACAGTGTCGTAAGGAGCGGCGGATATAAAAGGAATGTTCTGGGCAAACGATGCCGTAGCCCAGAACAAAAGGATGATAGTTGATAGTTTTTTCATTTAGAGGTCGGTTTCAATTGTGCATTGTCAATTATCAATTCTACATTGGGAAAGGACTCTCTCCTTTTATTGTCTTGCCAAAGTAGGAATCTTCGGCTTCGTTGTCGTTGAGCTTGAACACCATGAAGCCAGGATTCTTTTCTGTGCAAGGCTTCCATTCCTTGCCCTTCTTGCCATTAGGGTTGCTGTACTTGGCAAAGTTTGTCCATGCTGTGAGCATCTTCTCTGAGAGATCCCAGTCGCCCTTTGTCCAAGGTCGCCAGCAATGCTTCAGCGACTTGAACACATACCAAAGGTCAGACGAGTGGAAAGCACCTTTGAGGCGTGCGGTTACTTCTGGGTGAGAGCCATCGTCAGGCAGCGGACGTGCAAATTCGTAAGCCCAAGCCTTGTTGCCAATCTTCTCGCGGTTGATGCAGAAAGCCTCAATGCCAGGAGCCATGTCGCCCATGTCGTTGAGTGTGTAGCCTATCATGTAAGGCACATCAGCCAGAGTGCCATCAACGGCAGCGTCGTCGAAACTCTCCTTCGATACGTATCCGTCAACGATAGGGAACATAGGAGCCCATACTCTGTCGCCTGTGGCTGAAGCGTAGATGCTTGAAAGGGCGTGGATGGTCTCGGTTGATGCCGCACGCATCTTTTCAAGGTCGGTGAGGCCTGCCCAGTCGAACATCTTCTTGTTTATCTCACTTGCCTGCTCGAGAGTGACTGGAGCATAGCGCGAAGGACGTGATGGCTGAGTTGCTGTAGGCAGTCCACCTGCACTCATGATTACAGCCTTGTGGAAGAGTCCACGTGCAAGAGGTGACTCGCAGAGCGTACGTACGCTACCACCGCCGGCACTCTGTCCGAAGATAGTGACGTTGTCAGGGTCGCCGCCAAACTGAGCAATATTCTTCTTTATCCATTTCAATGATTCAATCTGGTCGAGGATGCCATAGTTGCCAGATACGTGGTTAGGGCTTTCCTCTGCCAAAAGTGGGTGAGTCATAAAGCCGAACACGCCGAGACGATAGTTGATAGACACGAGCACAACATCTTTGGCAGCCCATTCCTGTGCGTCGAACTCAGGCTCAGAGCCCCATCCTTCTCGGTAGCCGCCACCATGAATCCAAAGTGCAACAGGGAGTTTCTTTGCAGTCTGTCCTGATGCTTTTGTCCATACATTAAGATAGAGGCAGTCTTCGCTGAACGGAGCTTCGTCGCCATATCCCCATTCAGAATAGTAGCCACCCTTATACTGTATGGCTTGATAACTTGGGTGCTCGAAGCGGTCAGCAAGTTTCACGCCATTCCACGCAACTACAGGCTGCGGAGCCTTCCAGCGCAAGTCGCGGATAGGAGGTGCTGCGTAAGGAATACCACGATAGACGATGACACCTTCGATGTCGGTTGTTACTCCCTGTACTTGTCCGCCTTCGATGGTCAGGACTGGTGTCTGTGCGAAAGATGCTGCGAAAGTGCAGGCACAGAATGCAAATAAAGCAAAAAATCTTTTCATAGTTGTATAGGTTTTAATAGAATTTGCACAAAGATAAAACAAAAGAATGGAAAAGCCAACAAATCTCCTTCTTCTTTTCAGCAACTAATCAAATTGCAACAAAAATGAAACATATGCAATAGTAAAACCTTGAACCTTGAACTTTGTAACAGCTACGCCTTCACCTTTGCTCCTTCTGGAAGAACAGGGGCTGGAGTGCCGCACTCGACCACCTTAGTCGAAGTCTCTACGCGGACTTCGTCATAGAGACGGTTATCAATGAACCATTGAAGCGTCTGCTGACCACCTTCAACAAGCAGACTCTGCACACCTTCCTCGTAGAGTTTATGTAGGTCTAACGGGTTGGAATGGCTGAGCACAATCTTTCTCGGACTTTTCCCACTCCAATACCTTACGTTAAGCTGTGGATGCTCGCGCTGTTCGGTCACGTTACCCACAAGAATGGCGTCGCACTCGCTGCGGAGTTTGTGTACAAGCATCTGCGTGTGGGGCGTTGAGAACTGGCAGGCGTGGAAGTTGTCATCGATGAAACCGTTTGCGCTCTGTGCCCATTTTAGTATGATGTATGGTCGGTGCTTTACGTTGTAGGTAATAAAGACGCGGTTAAGTTCGAGACATTCCTTTTCCATAACACCTACGATTACTTCAATCCCAGCATCGCGGAGACGTTGTATTCCGCGTCCGGCAACCTTCTCAAAAGGGTCGAGACAGCCAACGACTACGCGCTTCACACCCTTGCGGATGATAAGGTCGGCGCAAGGAGGGGTCTTGCCGAAATGGCTGCACGGTTCAAGGCTGACGTATAGGGTAGCCTGAGATAGCAGATGCTCATCGGCAGGTTTTACCGATGCAAATGCGTTGACTTCGGCATGCGGCAGTCCTGCCTTGATGTGATACCCCTCGCCGATGATTCTTCCATCGGCAACAATCACCGCCCCAACCATAGGGTTAGGACGTGACGTTTGCTTGGCATTAGCCGCTAACTGCAGACAACGCTGCATATATTTTTTATCTATCATTTACGGTTTTGCGGTTATTGCCCTTCCCTAACCCCTCCCCGTAGGAGGGAAACTAACTCCCCCCTATGGGGGGAGATGGAGGGGGCATTGTGGTTTTGACTTTGAACTTTTTCGCTTTTTATTTTGTTTTTCGCTCAACTTAATCGTAACTTTAACCTGCGGTTTTAGTTCTTCAGTTTCGCTTTCAGGCGCAGGGCGGAGTCCTAACGCTCAGATTTTCTCAAATAAATTTGGAAAATCACTCACTTAATCGTAACTTTTGCTTTGCCCAAGTTAGGCTGCGTTTCGGAAATAAAAATAAAAATCTTTGTCTTTTATTTTGTATTTCGCTCAACTTGCACTAACTTTGCACAACGATGACTGACTATAACTCATTCCGCAACCAACTTGCCTCGATTTATGCACCGAGCGAAGCCGCCGCCATTGCGCGTCTGGTCTTCGAGAAGGTGTGCAGTCTTTCGCTTGCCGACATTTACGCTGGCAAAGATACAGAATTATCTGCAGATATGGAAGAAGTTTTGGAAAAAACTCTCTCACGACTTTTGCAGCATGAGCCTGTGCAGTATGTTCTTGGTGTGGCAGACTTCTGCGGACGTGAGTTCTTGGTTAATCCAAGTGTGCTCATACCTCGTCCAGAGACGGAAGAACTCTGCGGGCTGATAAAACTTGCAGATGGTATGCGCATACTCGATGCATGTACTGGCAGTGGATGCATAGCAATCACACTTGCCTTGAGCGCTAAGA
>JAUNQM010000153.1:4530-6539 GCA_030536165.1 Prevotellaceae bacterium
GCTTACGATATCTCGGCTGATGCAGTGGCGACGGCACGAAGAAACGCAGATTGCCTTGGTGCTGACGTGCATTTCTTTGTCGCAGATGCACTTGCCCCACTTCCGAATGCTGATAAACGATACGACATCATAGTCTCAAACCCACCATACATCTGCGAAAGTGAAAGGCGTGCGATGGAGAAGAATGTGCTCGACTACGAACCAGGCGCGGCATTGTTTGTGCCTGACTCCAATCCTTTGCTCTTTTATCAAGCAATAACTGATTACGCCGCCGCACACCTATATAATAATGGAAGGCTGTATTTCGAGGTGAATCCAGACTATGCCGATGAAGTAGCCACCTATGTCATCAGCAATGGCTTCACCCAAGCCAAAGTGATAGAAGACTCTTTCGGAAAGAAACGGTTTGTTGAAGCATTATTATGAATACAAGTTTCTCATGTGTAACATATATACAACAATTATCAAATTGCTTTGTCCTATCGGACTTTGTGCCAATTATGTGATGAATCCTTGAAAACCAGTTTTCGTCTTCATCACATAACAGGCACGATTGACTGCGTCAATCAAAGCATTTATTAATCAACAATGTCTCAACAAAATTATTAAATTGATGAATAATTTGTCGAATAATAATTTATGGATACTTGCACAGCAAGTTGTTAGTGGGATAATCAAGTCTGACGGAGCTTGCTCCAAGGCAGAATTGATTAGCCTGAATACAAATCACAAAGTGATTCATAAATTTGATAATTGTTGGTTAAATAAATACACATTTGAACTTGTAAAAGTTGAATTATGAAAAAGCCAATCACAGAAGACGAAGCTCTGTTCAAACTAACTGCCATGTGCTCAAGGGCAGAGTATTGTGAACACGACATATCGGAGAAACTTCAACGATGGGAGATTGTCGGTGAAGCACAGGCTCGCATCATGCAGCATCTTGTCGAAGAGATGTATGTCGATGAGGAGCGTTATAGTCGTGCTTTTGTACGCAGCAAGATAAAATACAGCAAGTGGGGGAGGAGAAAGATAGAGCAGGCATTGCGTATGAAGCATGTGTCAGAGTCTATCTATGCGCCGATACTCGAAGAGGAAACAAGTGAGAGCGGCACAGATGTGCTTCGTCCGTTGCTCGAAGCAAAGAAAAAAACAATCAAAGCCGCCTCTGACTATGAACGCAACGGCAAACTAATCCGCTTCGCCTTAGGCAGAGGATTCGATATGGATTTAATTCAAAAAGTAATAAAGGAGATTTGAAAATGAAGAAACTTGTAGTGTTGACAGGAGCAGGAATGTCTGTTGAAAGTGGACTTAGCACCTTCCGTGATGCGGGAGGACTTTGGGAGAACTATCCTGTGCAAGACGTAGCCACACATGAAGGATGGGAACGCAATCCCACACTTGTAACCAACTTCTACAACATGCTACGTAAGAAACTTGTAGCAGCAAAGCCTAACCGTGGTCATCAGCTTGTGGCTGAATTGGAAAAGAAATACGATGTCACCGTGGTGACACAGAACGTAGATAACCTGCATGAAATGGCAGGCTCGACAAATGTTATCCATCTTCATGGCGAACTGATGAAGGTCTGTTCGTCGTGGAATGTTGACGACCGTCGTTATCAGGTGCTTCTCGACAAGGAAAACCTCGAAGTAGAACCAGGCACGAAAGCTGCCGACGGGTCGCTCTTGCGCCCATTCATCGTATTCTTTGGCGAAGGAGTTCCTATGATGGAACCTGCTGCCGTGGCTGCTATGGAAGCAGATATCTTCGTAATCATAGGTACAAGTCTCAATGTGTATCCAGCCGCAGGACTTGTTCAGTATGTCAAGCCAGGCACGCCTATCTATCTCATCGACCCGAACCCAGTCAAGGTGTCGAGCTACTACAAGATAGAGCAGATACAGAAAGGAGCATCGGCAGGAATGGAAGAACTCATCGATAGGCTATAAGGCTGTAAATCATAGAAACTATAGTAATCCTAAAGAACTTCTCAATACAATATT
>JAUNQM010000154.1 GCA_030536165.1 Prevotellaceae bacterium
TAACACTGGCAATCAGATTGTTATATTTATTTCGACTATTTGACGACCATCCCTATCTAATGTCCGATTTGGGATTATTATACTTTTGTAATCAATTATTTTGGCAAAAAGGTAGGACTATTTTGAGTAAATCGCTCATACGCGTGTGTGCGTATATATTAATAGGTGTAGGCGGAGCGAATTAGTACCACTTAATAGTGTTGCTGTATGAGCTGCGCTTGTCGTATTTGAGCGCGTCGGTAAGTGTTGCGGCGTTGCAACGGAACGAGAAATTATACGAGGTGTATGGCGCGAGCACAACCGAACATGACATTCCAAAGCAATGCAAGTCGCGTGCAAGAGATGCCGTTGTCATTGAAATCTTGTGGTTTTCGAAGTCGTAACCTGATGTGAAGTTAATGTTCCATCCCTTTGCAATAGTGATGTTTCCAGAGAAGTTCATGTTCTGCGTGAACTTGTAAGGATAACGCATAGTACTTGTGTTGAACTTGCCGCCAGTATTCTCACGCATTGTGATACCATAGCTGACACTCAGCGACCACGGCATAGAGAATGTGAGATAACCGTCTTCATCGGTCAATGCCTTTGCCATGTCTGAACCACGCTGCTTGCGGCCACCGTTCATCACAGGGTCTTCATTAGTGTTTACGTCATCCTCATCGCTTTCACGCTGTGTTTCGTCAATCTGCTCGTCTTTGTTACGTCCGTGTAACCAGTCGGAAATCTTTTTGAATGTCTGGTTATTGAATGTGTAAGAAAGGTTCTGCGACATTCCTTGGAAACGACCGAAGCGTCCATAGCTGTACTCTGTGCGTTCACCTATGTATGGCTTACCGTTTTCATCCAACTCGTATGCGTAAGTGGCAAATACAGCATTGAGATTAAACGTGTAACTCTTTGAAAGTTTCAGTCGGATTCGAGTGCTGAGGTCACTCAAAGGACGTTTCTCTGCAGCCATGTTATACGACATAGACAAACCGAGTTCATCGATAATGCTTATCTTCTTGTATCCAGTTGAGTCTTTGTCGGAGCGGATCTTCATCTCGACATTATTGCCTAAATCAACAGAGATGCTTCCTGTCTTACCCTTACCAGGAACACCATAAAGCCCGTTGGAATAAGGAGAATATGATACGAGCGATACGTTTCCGTTGGCATCAGTCTTGGTGTATGTTTCCCAATATCCATAACTTGACGTGCTGAAGTCAGGTGCGTAGCTATAGCTGACGGATGGTGTGAGTACGTGACGAACAGCAACTATCTTATCGCCGAATATCTTTTTGTTAGGAACGTAGAAGCCATACAACTTTGTGTTTGCTGAGATGGAGAAGTTCCAGTTATAAACATTGTTGAATCCATATACCGTGTCACAGACTTCGCGCTGTGCACCTTCATCCCACGACCTATTGATTTTATTGCTATACATACGGTCGGTAAAGTTGAACGATGGGCTTACGTTTATGTAGTCGAAGATTGTGAATGAACCTGATATAGGAATGCTATGTTGCATACCGTTGCGCCAGTCTTTGATGATCGACGCCTTCATTATCTTGTCTTCCTTGCTGGTAATAGAGTTGCTCAACTGTCCTGTGTAAGACATCGCAATCTTCTCATACCATCTTTCCTTACCTGCTGCATGCTTGCGACGGAAAGGATAGAAACGGCTGATGGAGATGTTGAGGTCGGGTAGGGTGAGGGCGATTGTTGAGTCGCGCATATTCTGTGCAAGGTTGAAGGTTGTGCTCAATGAGAGTCCGATGCTTGAAAAACCTGTGCTGTAGCTGACACTTGATGTACGCGTACTTTGTGTCATCGACGTAGGGTTGTACATCGAAGTCAGATTGTTTCGCTCGTAGCTTGTTGAAGCAAAGTTGACACTTGCCGACAGTGTGCTGAATGGGTTTGCCTTTGAGTCTTGACGGTGGCTCCATTGCACCTTGAAGCTTTCAGTCTTTGAGAAGTCTGGCATATTCTTTTCGCCCGTCTGCGAGTTCTGGTAGCTGAAAAGGAAACTTCCGCTGTATTTGTAACGGCGACGGTAGTTGCTTGAAGCCGTCACGCCCCACGAACCTTTCGTATAGATTTCGCCTATGAGTTTAAGGTCCATCTTGTCGCTAATGGCGAAGTAGTATCCACCATCGCGAAGATAGAAACCGCGTTCGGTCTCATCGCCGTATGTAGGCATGATGAGTCCGCTTGAATAGCTTTTTGTGAATGGGAAGAAACCGTATGGTATGGCAAATGGTATCGGGACATCTGCCACAACCATGTAAGCAGGGCCGAAGAAAACTTCCTTGCCTGGACGCACTTTCGCACGTGATAGTGCAAGGTAGAAGTCAGGGTGTGCCTTGTCGCAAGTCGTATATGTACCGTGTTTAAGGAATAACTCTCCGTTGTCAGAACGCTTCGACTCGGCACTGGTGAGGAATCCATCTTGCTGTGCAGTATATACGTTTGAGATAAATCCCTTCTTGGTCTTGAAGTTGAATGATATGGTATCACTCTGATACTCATCCTGACCTTGTTTGAAGTCAGGTGCTCCAGTTACGTTTCCTAATGAATCGGTACGACCTAACGCAAATACAGTATTGTTGTCGTTATTCATGTTAATGATGTCGCTGGTCAAATCCATGTCTTGGTATTTGACATTGGCGTCACCATAGAGATATGCCATGCCTGTCGCGGCATCATATACTAATGAGTCAGTACCGGAGTATGTGACTGGTGCTTCGAGAGTGTTGCTTCTTGCACTGTTGATGCTGTCGGCACGAATAGAATCATCGACAGCCTTGTTGTGATGATATACCGCCAGCTGGAGACTGTCCATGCTGAGCGTATCGGGTTCTCCTTCGGTAGAAACCGAAATTATGGTATCTGGCAGAATGTTAAGTGAGTCTTCCCCTTCAGGTGAAGGCATAGCCTTGCTGCCTGTAGCAAAAAATGTTACAGAAAGCAGAACTAACAATAATATGAAAAACTTCTTATCCTTCAAACTCTTGATGCCATTGTTTGAATCGTTCGGCAGTATCGCCGCCAAACTTCAATAAACTATGATAAGCCTCTGCATAAGTTTTACACTTATCAAGTTTTGTTTTTGAGTAAAACTTGTCTGCATAGCAAATTATTCTTTCCTCAATAGTCTCAGGACAATAGTCCGTATAAGGAGGCAGCGGCAGTTGCATCATTTCTATATGATGTGCTGGAAGACCTGTGCCTGTATGACGTTCACACACACGTGCATGCATCGGGAACCCTTCTTTACGTAGTATGTCCGCCCCGATGATGCCATGACGTATGTATGGTTCTGTGCCGTGGCAGTCTAATGCTTCAGCGTCGCAGGCAAAGATGCCAATGTCGTGAATCATTGCTGCTTCTTCGAGGAAATCACGATCCAGATTAAGTTCTGGATGTAAATCAGCAATCTGTAGCGCTTTTTGCGCTACAGATTTGCTGTGCTTGAGCAGGATTCTTTTCCGCTCAGTATCTTCAGGATAATATTTGTCAATTATCTTGTTGAAATCCATCTATCAATGTACAATTTACTATGTACAATTTTCTTTTTATTCGTTACGCTTTTCTTTCTACGTAACCGATAATTTCACCTCTATTTACGAAGCCGCCTTGCTTTACGCAAACCTCAACGAGAGTTCCGCCGAGTGCAGCACCGACTTCCTGAGTCTGTCCCCAAGGAGTCTTGATGAAGCAGAAGAGCTCGTTTGCGTCATACTCGCGACCGATAGAAGGCTGAGTTGTCTGAGTTGCCTCGTCGCTGCCGCCGAATTCCCAGAACAGCTGTCCCTTGACAGGACTGATGATAGGGTCGGCTTTTGCGTGCTTGATTTCAGCAACCTGCTCTGGAGTGAGTGTAGCGCCGAGTTTCTTGTCCTTTGCAGCCTGAAGGTCAGCAAGGAAGTTCTTCTTTGCAGCTCCGCTCTTGTAGTTGCGATACTGCTCTGGGTGCATAGCAAGTTCGAAGAGTTCTTCGTTGTCCTTACCGAAGTCCCAGCCATTCTCCTTCATTTCCTTCTTGAAATCATCAAGAGCGTTAGGAATAAGAGTATGAGGGTCTGCGTCGGTGAATTCCTTGCCCTTTGCCTTTGCAAGTGCAACAATCTCCTTGTCAATCTTTCCAGGAACCTTGCCGCTCTTGCCGAGAATCATTCCCCACATACTGTCGTCCATCATTGAGAAGCGACCCTTACCCTGTGCGAGTGTGAGGAGGTTCATCAATGCGATGTTCTTTACATACTGTGAGAATGGAGTTACCAATGGAGGATAACCTACGCGTGGCCATACGTATGCAACTTCGTCGAAGAGCTTTACGAGAATCTCATCTGTTGAGAGTTCAGGTTCGCCCTTAGCTGCGAGAGTCTTGTTGATTACGCCATGAATACCAGCCAAGTCAGCCATCATTGAACCCATCATACCGCCAGGGAGTCCACATCCGAGAAGGAGTGATGACATAATCTTGTTCTGTGGGTTGATGAAGTATCCGAGCCAGTCGTCGATGAATTCCTGCGTGAGGCTACGAGCCTGCATGTATGCGTTCATGTTGATGTCGGCAACTTCAAATCCTTCATGCTTCAGCATACTCTGAACAGAGATGATGTCTGGATGAACCTTACCCCATGACAGAGGTTCGATTGCTGTGTCGATGATGTCAGCACCATTGTTGCAGACTTCGAGTATAGAAGCCATTGAAAGACCAGGACCGCTATGTCCGTGATATTCAATGATGATTTCTGGATGAGCCTTCTTTATCATCTTTGTCAGCTGACCGAGCATTGCTGGCTGACCGATACCTGCCATGTCCTTCAGAGCGATTTCTTCTGCACCTGCTGCGATGAGTTCTTCAGCGATTGCAGCATAGTATTTAGCTGTGTGGATAGGTGAGTTGGTGATACACAGTGTTGCCTGAGGTATCATGCCTGCTGCCTTTGCCCACTTGATGCTTGGGATGATGTTGCGAGTGTCGTTAAGTCCGCAGAAGATACGAGGGATGTCAACGCCCTGAGCCTTCTTTACCTTATACATAAGTTCGCGTACATCGTCAGGCACTGGATACATGCGAAGTGCGTTAAGACCGCGGTCGAGCATGTGAGTCTGTATGCCAACTTCATTGAATGGCTTGCAGAATGCTCTTACTGCGTCGTTAGGGTTCTCACCTGCCAAAAGGTTTACTTGTTCGAAAGCGCCACCGTTTGTCTCAACTCTTTGGAAACAGCCCATGTCGATGATTGCTGGTGCAACACGCTCTAACTGGTCCTTGCGAGGCTGGAACTTGCCCGATGACTGCCACATGTCTCGATAGACGAGACTGAATTGGATTTTTTTCTTTTTCATATAGGTTGATATTAAAAATTCTCAGTATATCCCCTAAAAGGGATTGCAAATTTACAAAATCTTTCCTTATTAGCAAGGCTAATAACTAAAAATGTTAGTAGTTTTACTATTTTTTAATTTATTTCTCGTTTTACATATCCGTTTTTCGCTTTTATTTGCTAACTTTGCAAGCAAATGTTTGTTTTATGAATAAGAATACTATATTTGCAACCGTTGCTACGGCACTTTTAATTATAGGCTGCGGAACTAAGCAGCCAAAGGATATGCAGCAAAATCCTGAAAACGACCCTAATGATGCCACGATATATGGTCTTGCATGTGATTTCAACGATTCCATCATCGAGGTTTTGCCTTACGACCTCTCCGACCCAAAGACGTATGACGTGGTAGATGCATGGAAAAACAGGAACATCTACGGCATGCCTAAGACTGGCGACAACGTAGCAATCGTGCTTTCCGACGACGGCAAATCGGCTCTGAAAATCATCAACCTCGACCAGCTGAAAGGTAAATGGTGCTACATGGAGGTGCCTACGCTGCATCGTCCTGCGTCGATGGACGACCAGCAGTTTGCCAAACTCGAAGCCTACGTGCGCGATTCGCTGTCCGATTCCGTGCGTGCCGAGAAGTTTACCCCGATAGAATACGGCATATCTATAGAAGATAACAATGTGGCTTCTTTCATCGGACACATGAAGACTAACGAAGAAGAATCGGGCTTCCTTCAGGCAGAGTATAGGGCACCGAAGCGTTATACGGGGTGGAAAATATTCAACGGCGAACTGATTCTGACGAAAGGAAGAAAGAAGCAGGTCAATGATACCGTTGATTTCAAGATAGTAAAAGAAGACTCGCTCGTCATCTTCTACAAGGATGGCCCTCAAAGCTATTACCGCAAGAAATCCGACGAAGAACAGGCTGCAAAATAATAATAGAGCGCAGAAAGTTTGCATGCGTTTTTTTCACGCAGAGTGCAACTTGAAAGGCTTGTGCCTTAATATCGTTCTTGTAAAGTTCTGTCGTATGCAAGCATTCGCCATAACTTCACCACCCCGATATAAGTTCTTATAGAACTTTCAAGTTGCATCGCAGAGAAACAGAGAACGCAAAGTCATTTCTTATAGTAAAACTTTGCGCTCCTTTGCGCCTCTGCTAAAATTCTGAAACATCGTAGATGTTG
>JAUNQM010000378.1:0-252 GCA_030536165.1 Prevotellaceae bacterium
TGACTAGTCGCTTAATATTTCATTATAATGGTTTATTCCTCAACCACAAATCCCTTATCAATTAAAATGCTGAAATACACCGGAGGCAAAACGTAATTGCTCAACACGCTTCCTTGAGTTTTAGTAAAGATTACTCCACGCATAGCACCATAGCACAATGAAGCAAACTGCACCAATAGTTGTGGAGGAAACAGTATCTTGCCATCTTGAGTCAGAATTGCAATCGATTCTGGCTGAATATTGAAATAACTC
>JAUNQM010000378.1:262-1544 GCA_030536165.1 Prevotellaceae bacterium
GAGGTTTCTCTACTGCCGACATATTAACCACTATCTTGCTGCAAAGCACAGAATTGCCCTTGTCAAAAGAGAACTGCGCCTCTGTCTGGAACTGCACTTCCTGTATCTCCTGTTTATAGTTTTCTTCAAACATAGCAAACTGTTCAATTTCCATTTTGCTATATTTATACAAAACTTGTCCTTCCATGATTTTAATAGTTGATTTATGCAGCATCACCAGCTGCCATAATATAACTGTCCTGCGTCATCTGACAACAAGAATATTTCTCACTTCTTACTGCAGACGCAGAAAACTTTGTTATTGGAGTAGACGTAATAAGTATTCGGCTCACGTATGGTCTTGCCACACTCACCAACCCCACGCCAATCACCTTCTGAATCTTGCAGATAGTTTCCAACGTTAAATTTTCGCCTCCCTTCAGCAATTTTCCAACATACACAGCCGAAACCCCCATATTGTCGGCCAGTTCCTTCTGGGTCATACCCATCGTACGTAGGTAATGATGCAGGCTGAGAGCAATGTCTTGTGACATTCTCAGCCACTCGCGATTCTCTATTCTTGCTTTTGCGCGTTCTATCGCAGCCTCACTTCTAGGCTTAGCCATCTGCGCAAGCTTTTCATTGTCAAATGCCATAATCAATATACTTCGTTTGGGGTTAATAATCTTGTTCCATATCATCGCTATCCATAATGCCATTTTCTTTTAGAAAGCACCTCACGCGATCAATATCTTGTATCACATAGTCCTTTAATCCGGGAGAATTCTGTATCGTATCCGACAGCTTAATTCCACCTCCCGTAATCAGATAAACATTCTCTTCCATCTTTATTGCATATAGCCTCAGCAACGATGGACGAATCGTACCATACGATTTCATAGGTGGCCATTTCAACTCATACTTATACTTGCCGTCCAGATACAAGAAATGTGAATCAAAATCCGGTTTTATACCTTCACTCGTGTTGTCGTTCAGTTCTTTAAACAATGTTTCCAAATTCTCAGCCTCGTCCAACACCTGTCGGGCAGCATCTTCAACTTCAGGAGTCCGTTGCCAGATGTCCGACTTCAGATGCTCTTTGTTCACTTCCAGGAATTCAGTCACAAAACAGACATCATTCCACAAGTCAAACAGCCGGTCAAATTCATTTTCTTCTCTGTCGTCATATTGTATGCTATAGATATATGGCGGGTAAATTGCAACAATATTCAAAGCCGACAAATTAACTGCCGAATTTAATTTGACAGTGCAACAGCACTATCGGATGTAAAGTTAAACTTTT
>JAUNQM010000155.1:0-215 GCA_030536165.1 Prevotellaceae bacterium
CTTTGTCCGAAGTTTTGCAAAACTTCAGTCGAAGTTTTTCAAAACTTTTTTCGACTTGAACGGACGTGTTGAAAAGCGCATAGTGACATGTTGCAAATTTAATAGTGATAAAGGCTTGATTTATGCCGTAGGTCTGTGCCTCGGATTTGCGCTATATGCGTTTCATTCCTTAATTTTTACAAAAAATCAATTGATAAACGATAAGTTTTTATTAC
>JAUNQM010000155.1:225-6407 GCA_030536165.1 Prevotellaceae bacterium
ATTCTTTTTGCTGGGATTGGTCGTGGCATTGACGGTTTTCTATGTTGCACTTGAGTGGGGAGGCGACCCTACGAAGGACTCTACCGAGGAAAAAGACATCCTTAGGCATATCACACATGAGCTGGACATGATTCCATTGATGAAGGAAACGCCAAAAGTGATTAAGCATAGGGATAAGATTGAGGAACAAAAGGTGGAGGAAATAAAGGTTGCTGACGAACTGCAAGACCTTGAAAAGAATGAAGACACAGACGTGAAACTGACGTTTCAGGAAGAGATACCCGAAGTGAAAGAGCGAAACGACCCTCTTTCGCAGGTGGAGATGACAAAACAGCAAGCCGACTCGGTGTTCCGTATAGTAGAGCAACTGCCGGAATATCCCGGTGGAATGGTCGAATTTATGAAGTGGCTTACTAAGAATCTTCAGTATCCGACAGCAGCGCAACGACGCAACATACAAGGCACATGCCATGTGTCGTTCATCGTGAACACTGACGGAACAATATCGAATGTGAAGATAGAAAAACACCTTCATGCCCTCTGCGACGGCGAAGCACTACGCGTGATAAACAAGATGCCGAAATGGAAACCAGGCAAGATGAAAGGCGAGCCTGTGAGGACGAAGGTGATGATTCCGATAGTGTTTAAGATTTAAGATAGTTGTTTAGTTTCTTCGATGTTTCGATAATTCGATGTTTCGAGTTCAAAGCACATGTCTTAACTTCTTTAACTCCAAATAATAAACCGCATAACCGCAAAACAACAAAAAGATATGATTTACAATGCAAGTGAAGTATTAGAAAAGGTGAATGGATATCTGGCACGTAGGCCTTTCGACAGACAACCTGCCAGCCTCTACGAACCAGTGAAATACGTGCTTTCTATTGGTGGAAAACGCGTGCGCCCAGTGTTGATGCTGATGGCTTACAACCTCTTCAAGGACGATGTTGATTCAATCCTTTCGTCGGCATTGGCTTTGGAAACGTATCACAACTACACTCTGCTGCACGACGACTTGATGGATGATTCAGATGTAAGGCGTGGATTCCCAACGGTTCATAAGAAGTGGGATGCCAACACAGCTATCCTCTCAGGCGATGCAATGCAAGTGTGCGCCTTTCTGATGATGCAGGAGAACCCGACGAACCTCAAAGAAGTGCTGCGGTTATTCTCCGTTACAGCGCTTGAGATTGGCGAGGGACAACAGTACGACATGGACTTTGAAACCCGCAGCGACGTGACTGAGGAGGAGTACATTGAGATGATACGACTCAAGACGAGCGTGTTGCTTGCATGTGCGATGAAGATTGGCGGACTTTTAGCAGAGGCTCCACAAGCCGACTTGATAAACCTGTATAAGTTTGGCGAGAAGACGGGCTTGGCTTTCCAGTTACAAGACGACTACCTCGATGTGTATGGCGACCCAAAGGTATTCCGCAAGAATCTCGGTGGCGACATTGTGTCGAACAAAAAGACGTACATGCTCATAAACGCACTCAATCGTGCAAATACAAGTCAGCGTGCAGAACTCGACAAATGGATTTCGGCAAAGGATTTCGATCGCGAAGAGAAGATTGCAGCCGTGACAAAGCTCTACGATGAGATAGGAATACGCGAACTCAGCGAGCAGAAAGTGAATGCATACTTCGAGGAAAGCCAACGCTATCTCAATGCCATTGGCGTGGCTGACGAAAAGAAAAACGAACTCCGCACATTCACGGCACAACTGATGAACAGGGCGTATTAGTCTTTTGTAAGTTGAGGCCTACCCCTATCCCCTCCCAAAGGGAAGGGGACCTGAAACCTGAAACTTGAAACCAATTGTAAGCTGTAAATTTTATATGATTCCATATATTGACACACACACTCATCTCGACGGCGAGGAATTCATCGACGACATTGCAGAGGTGGTTCAACGATGTAAAGATGCTGGTTGCACCAAGGCATTCATACCGGCAATCGACCTCAAAGGCTTGCCTCGCATAAATCAGTTGTGCGATGAATATAAGGGCTGGGCATACCCTATGATAGGTTTGCACCCTGAGGAAGTGAAGGAAGATTATAAGGAGATACTGCAACAAATGCACGATATCCTTGCTGCAGATACCTCTAAATATATTGCCATTGGAGAAGTGGGGGTGGACTTTTACTGGAGTCGCGACTTTTACGAAGAACAGCTTGAAGTGTTTGAAGAGCAGGTGAAATGGGCTGTGGAGTTCAACCTTCCGCTGATGATTCACTGCCGCAAAGGTCAAGCTGAGATGGTGAAGATATTGAGAAAATACGAAAAAGAACTCTTTGGCGGAGTGTTTCATTGCTTCACTGGCAACGAACAAGAGGCAAAAGAACTGCTTTCGTTTGATCGTTTCGTGCTCGGCATAGGTGGTGTGCTTACATTCAAAAAGAGCCATCTGCCTGAGGTCTTGCCAGCAGTAGTGCCGCTTTCACGCATCGTGCTTGAGACCGATTCGCCTTACATGGCTCCAGTGCCAAAGCGCGGAGAGAGGAATGAAAGTTCGTTTATACCTTATATAATAAGTCGTCTTGCCGAAGCATACGCGACGACTGAAGAAGAAATCTGTAACCAAACAAACAACAACGTATATAAACTATTTAAGATTTAATATTATGAAGAAGATTTTATTTGCAGTATTGTTCGGCATGTTTGCCGTAGCAAGCAATGCACAAGATGTGGAAAACGTGAAGCCAGTGAAGAATGTCATCGTCATGATTCCTGACGGATGTTCACTTGCAACAATATCAACAGCACGTTGGTATCAATGGTACAAGAACCCAAATGCACCAAAGCTTGCTATCGACCCATATATCTGCGGAACTGTCCGAACCACTTGCTCTAACGCCCCAATTGGCGACTCAGCACCTACAACGTCGTGCTACATGACTGGATACCCAAGTCTTGCAGGATGGGTATCGACATATCCAAAGGCTGACCCAAAGAACGATATCTATCCTATGGATTCCACTCGTGCATATCAACCGTTGACTACTGTGCTTGAGGCTGCTCGTCTGCTGAAAGGCAAGGCTACGGGTCTTGTAACGACATGCCAGTTTGCTCATGCAACACCTGCCGACTGCTCTGCCCACAACCACAACCGTGGTGCTAATGCAGAGATTGTGTCGCAGCAGGTACATAATAGCCTTAATGTAGTGATTGGCGGAGGAACAGCCAACATGACCGACGAGCACGCAAACTACCTGCGCTCAAAGGGCTATGATGTGCTTAAGAACGACATCGAAGGCCTTCGCACAAACACCAACAATAACATCTTCGCACAGTTCCGTCATGGCGACATGACCAACGACATCGACCGTGACCCTGCAAAGGAACCGTCGTTGGCAGAGATGACAGAGATTGCAATTAAGAAACTTTCCACCGACCCTGACGGCTTCTTCCTAATGGTAGAAGGTAGCAAAGTGGATTACAGTGCTCATGCTAACGACCCAATAGGCATGGTGACTGAGTTCCTGGCTTTCGACCGTGCTTGCGGTGTGGCTCTCGACTTTGCACGCAAAGATGGAAATACAGCTGTCGTAATACTCTCTGACCACGGTAATAGCGGACTCAGCATTGGTCGTAGAGACTGGCATGGATATTCAGGCGATTCAAAGGAAAAGATGTTCTCTGCCTTGACAAAATGCAAGATAACTTCCGATGAAATGGCTAAAAAGGTCAAAGAGACAGAGTTTGAAAACATGCAGAATCTATTCAATGAGTGGTTTGGTTTCACTCTCGATGATAAGGAACTTGAAGCCATTAAATACTGCCGCGAATACAAGAAAAGTCCAGTGCCAGAGGATGAACGCAAGCAGTATCGCAGTTCGCTCTATAGCAGTGGTCTCGTCAGCATGATTGGACAGTTTGTTACAAAGCGTACAGGTTTGGCATTCACTACTGGTGGTCACACTGGTGAGGAAGTCTTACTTGCTGCCTATCACCCTGACAGAGACAGCCGCCCATACGGTATGCTCACTAACATCGAACTTAACCACTACCTCTGCAACCTCTATGGTTTCAGCCACGACGACCTTGACCGTCTTACCGATGAAAACTTTGCTCAGCATACATCGGTGTTCAATGGCATGAAGTATGAGATAAAAGACAAAGTCCTCACCGTAAAGAAAGGTAAGAAGAAACTTGAGATTAAGCCTAACACAAATATCGTGAAGTTTAATGGCAACGACGTAGAACTGCCTACAGTCATTATTTATGTAGATAAGAAGGATATGTTCTATCTGCCAAAGTCTTTGCGCGAAATGTTCTAATAACCCACGGCCATCAATGCAATACGATATAAATAAGATAAGAGAAGACTTCCCTATTCTGTCGAGGACGGTTTATGACAAGCCGCTTATATACCTCGACAATGCTGCCACGACACAGAAACCTAAATGCGTCGTGGATGCATTGGTGGATGAATACTATTCCGTTAATGCCAACGTCCACCGTGGCGTACACTATCTTTCGCAGCAAGCCACCGACTTGCACGAAGCGGCACGAGAGACCGTCCGCGCATTTATCAACGCCCGTTCAACCAACGAGATTGTCTTTACGCGCGGAACAACTGAAAGCATTAACCTTATAGCAAGTTCGTTTGCTCGCTACATAGGCATTTCCCGTGGCGACGAGGCGGAAGTCATTGTGAGCACTATGGAGCACCACTCCAATATCGTGCCGTGGCAACTCAACGGATTCAAGGTTAAGGCTTTCACCACGCTTGATGAATTCCGTGCTCTTATCAATAGTCGCACACGCATTGTCAGCGTCACAAGTGTCAGCAATGTCTTAGGTGAAAGGAATCCAATTTCTGAAATCATCAACATCGCCCATGCTAACGGCATACCAGTGCTTGTTGATGGCGCACAAAGCACTCCGCATTTCGAGACCGATGTGCAGGCGATTGACAGCGATTTCTATGTGTTCAGCGGTCATAAGTTGTATGGTCCTACAGGCATCGGCATCCTTTATGGCAAGGAAGATTGGCTTGACAAGTTGCCACCATATCAGGGTGGGGGCGAGATGATTAAGACTGTGACCTTCGAGAATACGACCTTCGAAGAACTTCCGTTTAAGTTTGAGGCAGGCACACCTGACTACATCGCTACTCATGGACTTGCCAAAGCTATCGACTATCTCAATGCTATTGGTTTGGAAAACATTGCAATCCACGAAGCCACACTACGTGATTACTGCGTGAGCAGATTGAAAGAGATAGATGGACTTACTATTTATGGCAACCCACAAGAGGCTGTAATCAGTTTCAATCTCGACGGAATCCATCACCTTGACGTAGGCACACTGCTCGACCGTCTCGGCATTGCCGTCCGCACTGGTCATCATTGTGCGCAGCCGCTTATGCAGCGTCTCGGAGTAGAGGGAACTGTAAGAGCATCATTCGCGCTCTACAATACAAAGGAAGAAATAGATACCCTTGTAGCAGGGTTACAACGTGTGAAGAGCATGTTTTAGTTCAATTTCAAACCGCAAATTAGGGATTTTCCGATAGCAAATAGGGGAAATATATTTGTTTCGTAAGAAAATAATAATTACTTTTGCATCGTGAAACATTAAATAGCAAAAAGATGAAAAAGATTTTGATGATTGCAGTTTGCGCTTCTTTGCTGCTCACATCGTGCAGTTCTTACACCGCATCAGGTATGATGACAGGCGGAACCATCGGTTCACTTGTAGGTAACATCGTCGGAGGTCGTCACTCCAGCAGCTATGGTGCATTGATAGGTATGGCAGCTGGTGCTGCTGTGGGTGCAGCTGTCGAGAAAGCAGAAACTACGAAAGCTGAACGTGCTGCTGAGGCAAGGTATAATCAGCACAAGCAGGCTTACACGCGCCAGTATTATGAGCGCAATGGCAACGGAACAAGAAGCGGAGGCGACGTAAATACACAGCCAGAGGTTGTAGATCCATCGAAGTATGTAGATCCAACCAATAGCGGCGACGACCGTATAGAGATAAAGTAAGACGTTTACGAAATAAGTTATTAGAGGGATAGTTATTGGCTTTCCCTCTTTTTTGTGCTTTGTAGTTTTACTCACACTTTCAGTGCTACTGATTAGATTCAACCCGAATCGGTCATTAGATTTTTTAGTACGACCCCGATAGGGTCGAAGGGGTGGAGGATATTGCCATCCGCAGGTCTGCGACA
>JAUNQM010000156.1 GCA_030536165.1 Prevotellaceae bacterium
CTCTGGTTTAGCAATGGCACAAATGCCTGACCTTGTTTTGAAAGACATACACGGCAAAAAGGTTGCTGTAAACACGCTTGGTAAGAAAGGTAAGCCTGTCATTATCGACTTTTTCGCAACTTGGTGCAAGCCGTGCCTGAGAGAGCTCAACGCAATAGCCGACGTCTATGAAGACTGGCAGAAAGAGACAGGGTGCCAGTTGGTTGCAGTGTCTATCGACCGTGCCCAGAACATGAACAAGGTGGCTCCGCTGGTTAGCGAAAACGACTGGCCTTTTGAGATGGTTTTGCTCGACCCTAACAGTGACCTTCAGCGTAGTCTCAGCATTCTCATGCCTCCTTACGTGCTCATTCTCGATGGAAATGGCAAGATTGTCTTCAGACACAATGGCTATAAGGACGGCGACGAAAAAGCCATCCTCGCAGCATTGAGAAAGCTTAAGAAGAAAAAATAAAGAACTTCTAGGATAACTAGAATTTCTAGATTAGCTAGAAACCCGCAAAACAGCAAAAAGAAAGAATGTACAACCCACGAACAACAATACAACAAAAGGCAAAACTGGTGTTTGCCTTTTTTGTCGGCTGCCTGCTACCTGCCAGTCAGTCTTTCGCTCAAGAAGAAGACTTTGAGATAGAAAAGACACCAGCAGTGACTTTGAACGGAAGTATTCAGAGCGACTTTATGATTGCCCCGCAAACAGATGCCGCAATTGGAGCTTACGATGATTCATACGACAACTCCTCGTTCCTCAACAACACATTCGTAGATTTGCAGTTGCAGAGCAAATGGATTGATGCTGGCGGTAGGTTTGAGTTGAAGCAATGGCCTATGCCTGGCTTCGATGACCAATACAACGACTTCAAAGGGTGGGGCGTGCCAAACCTATGGGCAAAGTTCAAGACAAATGTTGTCGATGTAACTCTCGGTACATTCTATGAACAGTTCGGTTCAGGATTCATCCTCCGAGCATACGAAGAACGCTCATTAGGCGTGGATAATTCCATACTTGGTGCAAGGGTTGCCGTGCGACCTTTCAGCGGAGCACAGATAAAAGCCATCTGCGGAAAGCAGCGTGCATACTGGGATTGGGACACAGGGCTTATCACTGGTGCCGATGCCGAATTGTCGTTAGATGAACTTATAACGAAATGGAGCGAGAACGATACTCACTTGACTATCGGTGGCTCGTGGATAAACAAGCGCGAAGACCCTGACGAAACAATAATGGCCGACGTTACGCATAAACTTAACCTGCCTAAGTATGTCAATGCCTTTGACGCCAGAGTCAGGTTTCAGAAGAGTGATTTCTCTGTTCTTGCAGAGTACGCACAGAAAAGCGCTGACCCTAATTCTTTGAATAACTACATTTACAGCAGGGGTAACGCAGCGATGCTTTCGGCGAGCTATTCCCACAGCGGAATATCACTCTTGGCACAGGTGAAACGCTCTGAAAACATGGGATTCAGAAACAAACGCAGTGCACCGACCTTGTGTACCGCATACTACATTAACCACCTTCCTGCATTCACGCTCGACCACACTTATGCTTTAGCTGCCTTATACCCTTACGTAACCAACACAGAAGGCGAATGGGGTTATCAGGGAGCTATCGGTTATAATTTCAAGCGCAGGAGCACTCTTGGAGGAAAATACGGTACAAAACTTAAGCTTAACTACTCGCTGGTAAGAGGTCTTGAACACAACAACCTCAAAGGCGACCCAGGAACTGATGGCTACAAGAACTGCTTCTTCAAGAATGGCGACACTTACTATCAGGACCTGAACCTGCAGATTGATAAACGCTTCACGAAACAGTTTGAAGGGCACTTTATGTATATGTATCAGCAGTTCAATAAGACAGTGCTCCGCGGTGAGGGCGGAAACATCTACAGCAATATATTTATTGGCGACGGTAAATGGACCATCAACGATAGGTTTACACTTCGTGCAGAAGCTCAATACCTCATGACAGAACACGAAAGCGGCGACTGGGGCTGTGGACTGATTGAACTGTCGGTTGCACCTTATTTGATGTTTAGCGTGTCTGACCAGATAGGACGCACCGAACCTGAAAACGGTGTGTATGGAGAAAAAGCACATTATTATAATGCTGCCGTCACTTTCGACTACAAAGCTCACAGGATAATGATTGGCTACGGCCGCACACGTGCAGGCTACAACTGTACTGGTGGCGTATGCCGCTTCGTCCCTGCAAGCAAGGGTGTGACAATTAACTACAACTATAATTTTTAAGGATTCCCCCATTTCGTCATTCTGAACTTGATTCAGAATCTCCTTCGGGACGTTCAAAATAAAAGATTTTAACAATGAAAATATTTACAAAACTGTCTCTCTCACTCTTTGCTTTGGCATTCTTCTCTTCATGCTCAAATATTGCCGACGATGAACGGCTTATCTATGTAGAGCCAGAACTGGCACAGCGCAATGTGCTGATTGAAGATTTCACTGGTCAGCGTTGCGTCAACTGTCCGAAAGCAACCGAGGTCATTGAAGAAATAAAGAAAGTCTATGGCGAGAACATAATCTCTGTGGCAATACATTCTGGTCCGAATGGAGTTGACAAAGATGGTGCTTATAAAGGCGTAGCTTTTCAGGGCTTGGCTAACAGCATAGGCAATGAATACTGGAACGAATGGTTTACAAGCGGCACAGGTCAGCCAATCGCAAAAATAAACCGAGGCGAAGCCACCAACGACTACAACAATTGGAGCGCAGCTGTGGCACAGGCTATGCAAGCAAGTACAGAAGTGCAGATTGATGCCGTGACAAACTATGACCAAGAAACACGCCAACTGACAATAAACACCGACCTGATTGGTAAGGCAAACACCTCTGCAAAGTTGCAGATTCTTCTCACAGAAGACAGCATACAGTCATTGCAAGTAATGCCTGATGGAAGCTATAATTCCTACTACATCCATAATCATGTGTTCCGTGATGTAGTAAATGGCACTTGGGGCGAAGACTTCACGTTTGGCGAAGGAATAATCGGCAAGCAGCACACCTACACCATTCCTGAAAAATACAACGCAGAACACATGAACGTTGTCATTTTCGTATATAATGCAAGTGGTGTCGAGCAAGTGATTTCCGTGCCAGTCATAAAGAATATAGCCCCTTTATAGAATAGCGAGATAATCCAGAATAGCCAGCAAAGTAACAGCAATCCATAACAATTAAACATAATAAAATTATGAAGAAATTATTTACTCTCGTAGTAGCATTGATGGTTTCTGCCACCATCTTTGCCAACGACACATTCCAGTTCTGCTATAAAGATGGAACTGTAATCCCTTCTGGCAGCACAGTCGTAGCTGACCAGATAGAAGAAGACCCTTTCTTCGGTGATAAGATGCTTCCATCAGGCATCTACGTTAAGAACACAAGTGAAGATTATGCTAATGTGAATCTCACTTACACAATCAACAGCATTCCTAATGGCACACTCCAAGTGTGCTTCCCAGAGAATTGCTACACAAAAGACAAGCCTGGTACTTATGACAACGGCACTGGCGAACTTGCTCCAGGCGAGATTAGGTCTATGCAAACAGAATGGCTGCCAATGGAAGAAGGCGTCTGCACGGCTACTTTCACTATCAGCGAAGTCAGCTTAGGCAAGATGGAATGCTCTACTATAACTGTCAAGTTCCAGTATGGCAATGTTGGCACGGAGGTAATTTGGGGTTACTATACTGGCGATGGAAAGAAACTGATGGGACTTGGTGCAAGTGCCACATCATATAATGTAGCCATTTTCGTCCCTGGTAGTGGTGTGCTTGGCGGAAGCAAGATTTCAGGTTTGAAGATTCCTGTTGCTGACGGTTCATGCGTAACTAAAATCATAGGCTGGGTAGCAGACAAGTTGCAAACCACAATGTCTTACCTTACAACCAAGGATCTGGAAACTATACCAGCTGGTCAGAATAAAAACACTAACGACATCTATGGAACTGTTACTTTCGACACTCCTATCACAGTTCCTGCTGAAGGATGCTACGTTGGTTATCAGCTTACATTATCGTCGATTTCAACAACAGGAGGTAAATATCCATTGTTGCTTGACAACACAACATATGATGCCAACGGTTGCTTTGCCTATATGAATAAAAACTGGGATGTTTTAGGCTCAGATTATGGCGTATCTGGACTCCAGGTTGTACTTCAGGGTGTAGATCAGCCTGCAGCCGCTGCACAAATCGCGTCAATCGAAAGAGTTATTACTGCTGCAAACGAAGAGAAGGAAGTTCTCGCAACAATCGCCTCTGACGGTAGCGAAGAAGTAAAGAACATTGAATATACAGTAGATGTTAACGGCACGGTTACTACTAATACTGCAACAGTCAGCATACCTGCAGGATTCAATAAGCAAGGCTCTGCAAAGATTAAAATCAAAGCACCAGAGGCAATCGGCGAATATACCGTAAAAATGCGTGTAACCAAAGTAAATGGTGCAGACAACTCACTTGCAAGCAATGTTACGAATGCTACTATTTCAAATGTTCTGCGCAAGGTTGACCGCAACTCTGTTATTGAACAATTCACAGGGACAACTTGTGGTTGGTGTCCAGCTGGCCATGCAGCAATGCATAATTTGCGTGAGGCATACGGCGATCGCTTTATAGGTATTGCACTCCACCAATCTGCCACTTCACCTGCAATTGATGCTATGTTCTTCAAGTATTATAGGAATGTAGGCTATACAGCTGCTCCTCAGGCAATGGTTGATGGCACTACGTTGTGGGATGCTAACGAACTTGTTTATGGCACTGGTAAATATGAGACCATTGTGGAAGAATTTAATGATTACTGCAGCATGTATGCTTTGGCTGACATTAACATGACAGCAAAGTGGGCAAATAGGGAAGAACGTTCAGTAGAAGTCAATGCTGACATCGAAGCACTTTCTAATGGCGAATACTCTGTAGCATACGTTCTCACAGCCGACAGTCTTCACGGTACAGGTACACCTTTCCGCCAGACTAACTACTGGTCAGAAGGCACTCCTACATACTGGGAAATCACCGACCCTACATTGTCTGAATACTGCAAGGGTGGCAAATATGGTCAGAGTTACGTATTCCCTTACTTTATGGACGTAGCTGTGGCAAGCTCTTATACTCAGGCTGGCATAAACCAGGCAGACGATTTAGGCACAATGAAGGCTGGCGAAAAGAAGTCAAGCAGCTATACATTGACATTGCCTGCCACTCCAACCAATCTTGTAAGTACACTCGATGAAAACAAACACAACATCTATGCTATTGTACTCGTCTTTGCACCTGACGGAACAATCGCAAATGCAAAGCGCATCAGAGTCACTAATGATGGCTTGAAGGGCGATGCAAATGATGACGGCGTAGTTGATGTTTCCGACATCACAACAATTGCTGCCTATATTTTGAGTGGCACGGCTTCACCATTCATTTATGATAATGCCGATGTTGATGGCGATGGCGAAATCACTGTTGCCGACATCACTGCAACAGCATCCATCATCCTCGGCAAGGGAACAACAAACCACGAATACGTTGACCTTGGTCTGCCAAGCAAAACCCTGTGGGCAACTTGCAACGTAGGTGCCGAGAAACCAGAGGACTTTGGAAAGTACTTTGCTTGGGGCGAGACGGTAGGTTATGGCTCCGATACAACTGATGGTCACTCATTTGATTGGGCAAGCTACAAGTGGAGCGGAGGAACAAACGAATCTATGACTAAGTACTGCACTAACAGCGACTATGGTACAGTTGACAACAAGAAAGTACTCGATTCTGACGACGATGCCGCTACCGTCAACTGGGGCAGCGACTGGTGTATGCCGACTTTAGACCAGATAGAAGAGCTTATCAACTCCGAATATACCACAACAGAATGGACCGCCGTTAACGGAGTAAATGGTAGAAAGGTAACGAGCAAGAGCAATGGCAACAGCATTTTCTTGCCTGCAGCAGGTTTCCGCAGCGGTAGTTCTATCAACGATGCTGGGGTTTACGGTGACTACAAGACTCGTTCGCTCAATTCTGAAATCAGCTGCTACGCGAGCAGCCTCGACTTCAATTCGGAGAAGATTGCCTGTTACTACAGCGATCGCTGCTTCGGGTTCAGCGTGCGACCAGTGCGCGTTCAGAAATAGTGCCTCCTAACCCAAAGAGGCCGACCTCTAACTCCTTCCCATAGGGTGGGTAAGATAGCATAGGCGAGGACGCAACCCCTTGTGTTTAACGCATCACATCCCTCATGCAGGTAAGTCTGTGGGGGGGATGTTGTTTGTAAGTTGTAAATTGGAAGTTGTCACTTGGTAAGTGGGGATTTGGACTCCGAGGTGGGCTTGCCAGGGCA
>JAUNQM010000379.1 GCA_030536165.1 Prevotellaceae bacterium
CATAAACTTTGAGTTTTAGGAAGTCGTGAGACGTGAAGCGTTTTCCTTCTCCTACCTTCACGGTCGCATCGACTTTGACAACTCGGACAAACTTATTTTATCAACTTCAAAAACACATTCAATTACCATGATCAACTTTAGTCTTAATTACAGAAAAGTTACAGTGAAGAACTCATCTGGCGATATGGTTGTGGCCTATAAGGCATACGCAACAGCCCAGGCAACAGGCAAACTGACCTGCGACGAGTTTCTTGAACACCAGGAAAACAAGCACAACTCGGTCTATTCAAAATCAGACTACCGTGCAATGATTCATCAGATTTGTCTCGGCATCGTTGACCGATGCAGCGACGGAGTAAAGGTGCAAGTGGGCAACTTCGGTGCCTTCTACCCTTCAATCTCGGCAAACGGAGTGACAGACCCGAGCCTTTTCTTCCCTTCGAGCGACATCAAGAAGGTGTATGTGAACTGGGCGAAGAATCGACGTTTTGCCAACTTCGACAACAACAAAGAGAAGCCTGCATATAATAAGGTGCTCACGAAGGTGGATGAAGCCAATGCGGTGCAGGCAAACAATGTAGGCAGCGACAGCATGGTGCTCCACACTACAGCATCAAAAGAGGCTGCCTTTGCGTAATCAACTTTAATATTAACCTAACAAAAAACAATTACTATGGGAAGTATCAATTATTCATTGAGCAAGCGCAATGCTCGCGTGGCAATGCGCAACGAAGACGGAACAACCGTGAAGATTAACGGAGTAATACAATATGCCACCGTGCCGAAATGGTATGCTAAGGCACAGATGAAGGAAGTGCTCGACACAAACACCTTTATGAAATACTGCATCTCACACTATGGTTCGGTGTATGGCATCGTAGATCTCAGGGCATGCCTCGAAAAGATTGGCGACTGTCTGATTGAGCAGATGTATGAAGGTAAGAAAATTGAGCTCGACGACCTCGGGGCGTTCAAGGCAGGCATTTCAAGCGAGGGAGTGGAGGATGCCACGACATTCAACCCAAGCCTCCACATAAAGAAGTCGTATGCTAACTGGGTGAAGCCTAATGATATGAAGAATCTGGCAGTTGACGCATTCCAGCACATATCGACCCTCGGACTTCGCAAGGCTGCACTCAAGGCCGACGCCCAGGGCAAGAGTCAGGCTGGCTGGGCAACAATCTCGCTCTCGGTTTCGACACTCGATGCTGACGGTAACGTAGCATCAGGCGTGAATGGTGGAACGGTGAGCGGAGTTGGAAGATTCCGCATCGGCGATTCAACAACCATAGAAGCAATTGCCAACGACGGCTACACATTCGTGGGCTGGAGACTGCCAGGCAGCAACCAGAACATCAACACGTCGGCTTCGTATGAGGTGACACTGACTGGCAACATCAACTACGTTGCAGTGTTCCAGGCTGAGGAATGACTCTGATACCGGTCCTCTCCCGACGCGAAACGGGAGAGGGCTTATTATAATAATGTATATGAACCTAAAAATTACTAATACCATGAATAAGA
>JAUNQM010000380.1 GCA_030536165.1 Prevotellaceae bacterium
TCCTTATAATAATATGTGTCCGATTATCAGCGGGCAGCATTGTGTCGTAGGTTGCATGGCTACAGCTATGTCGCAGATAATGTACTATCATAAATGGCCTCAAAAGGGGCGTGGATACCATAAATACGAATGGGATGGCAAAACCTATTCATGCAATTTCTCGGAGTCTGTATATGACTGGGACAATATGCTGCCAAACTATCGTGGCTCTTATTCAGTCGAACAGGCTGATGCTGTTGCAAAGTTATGTTCTGACGTAGGTATCAGTTTAGATATGATGTACGGAATAGATTTGAGTATCGCCTATACGGATAGGCAAAGTTCAGCATTCCCTCGCAATTTTGCATATTCGGGCAAATGTCAATATTTAAACCAAAATAGTTTTACGGCAGAAGAGTGGGAAGACCTGATCAGAGCTGAACTTGATGCTGCAAGACCTGTGTTCTATTCTGGTCAGGATTACAATAATGGCGGGCATGGTTTTGTCTGCGACGGTTACACCATTGACGGATATTTCCACTTCAACTGGGGATGGAATGGCTATGGCAATGCATTCTTTAAGATAGGAGCATTAAATGTGGCGGGCTGTAAATTTAATAGCGATAATGAGATAACAATTGGGTTGGAACCACGTACGACTGTTCTTATAGATGGACTATGCTATGAACTCCTGTCTGAATCTACAGCAGCAATTACATATAAAGACGATGCAGAATACACCGAAGCCATTTCGGTTCCAGAGGAAATAACTTACGAAGGTAAAACATATAAGGTTAGCCGAATTGTAAATGGATTCTTGCCAGAGAGAGATTGTGTCCCATCGTTGCAAGTGCCGTGGACGACACCTCCTGGAATATCAAGTGATATGTTCGGTGACTCTGTGTATTGCAAAACGGTACTGATTGTGCCTGATAACTGTGTTGAGGCGTATGCTAATAGCCCTGGTTGGAAACTGTTCAATTGCATAAAAGACACAAAAGGACACTCTATTGAATGGGAGGATTGGAAGCCCGTTGGCGATGGAACAGGAACATATTATTATTCTGCAAATTATTGGTACACGACTGGTGGCATAGGTAGGGAAGACCCAGACTTGCCAATTTCATACAGGGAAAGCAAAACAGAAGAAGGTAAGGGGCAGTTCTGGATTGAACACTGGTCGTATCATACTGACTTGTATATCGACTATGATATCAATACAGGAATTTGCTCTATTCCGAAACAATCAGCCGGCTTTGCAATGAAGGATAAGAATTCGGAAATCTCGACAGTATATATTTCAGACATGCCAACATTCTCTCCAGACTTTACATACGAAGATTATCCTTGCAAGTATGATGCAGAAACAGGATTGTTCACACTCAATGTCGTATATACTTGTGGCGAGGACTCGGCTGGTTTGATGACGCAGAGTGGATTTGAGACGTTCCAGGTTGATGGTTTCGACTTCAGCATGTCTGCCACATACGATTATGAAAAGACTTTCGGCAAGAAGATAGGTGTAAGAATAGATGTT
>JAUNQM010000157.1 GCA_030536165.1 Prevotellaceae bacterium
TTGAACCTTGAACCTCATCGATACCTGTTACCTGCTCGAAGTGTGCGTAGAGTGTGAGGTCTGTAGTAACCTCGTCGATATCCGTGTATTGATTGCCGCCGTCGGCAGAGTCAAACCATCCGATGAAGTCATATCCTTCCTTCGCAGGAGTCTCAGGGAAGAGAAGGGCAGCGTTGTTGTATTTCACTGTTGTGTCGTTATCAGCAATGTATGTTGTCTTGAAGACAGCGATGCTGTCGGCAAATACAACAGGGAATGATTCTGTGTTGCTCATGTCCTGACCAAAAGGACCTACTGCATTGTCCTTGTTCAGCATGCGTGCAAGTTCACCATTGTGGAGTTGCTCAGTAGTTACGATTGCCAGATTAGTGCCCGTGAGGTCAACGCCATAGATATTTGAAACCTTTGTTGTGCTGACAGCTTTTCCACAGATAATGCCGTAGTTTGTAGGAGTCGTACCAGTGATGCTTATGCTTCCATTGATGTAGTTGTTGTCAATCGTACAAGTGCCCTTAGAGAGGTTTGCATATCCGCAAAGTGCAGCACCATAAACGAATGCTCCTGAGGCAGAGCATGTGATAGTTCCGTCAAACCAAGAGTTAGTGATGCCACCTTTCGCACCATCTACACTTGAATTGAATGTGCCAACAAGACCGCCCCATCCGCCTTTGGAATTATTCTTACCAGCAATAATATTGCCAGAATAAGAGCACTGGTCAACGTTGACAGCCTTAATACGTCCCATGAGTCCGCCGGTGTAAAGACCTATACCGAGAGTTCCGTCGATGTCAACATTAGAATGGCAGTTTTTGAGTGTGCTGAGTGCATTGCCGAGACCAACGAATGAACCTACGTCTTGGTTGCTTCCTGTTGGAGCACCAGAGAAGTATATTTTGCCTTCGAGATTGAGGTTCTGGATGAAACCAGTGCTATTAGTTGCACCAACGAGACCTGAGCAAAGGTCGCCCTTTGCAGGTGCAAGGTACAGTCCCTTTATGGTATGTCCCTTACCCTCAATGCTACCATTATAGTATTGCGTAGCATTACCAATAGGAGTCCATTTGTGGTTGCCGAGATCGATGTCGTTTGTGATGACGATGTTTCCAGAGAAGGTGGCCTTTGATGCTGTCTGTGAAATCCATGCCAGTTCTGCACCATTGGTAATAATATACCAGTCATTAGCACCGCGCAGAGGCTCAACTACAGTCTCACCATCCCACACTTCACCAACTTCAGGACGTTCAGGTATTCCTGCGTTAGGGTCAATCTGCACCATACCTTCGTATGTCATCATAATAGTGTTGAGATATCCTACCTTGTAAGTGTCAATGCTTGAAGGGCCTGGAGTTACAGTAATGCGAATCTTTCCGTCGGCATCAGGAGTAATACCGTTGATCCATGATGTCTTGCTTGTGTTACCGTTAGCATTGAGAGTGATGAAGCGGTTGTTTTCACCGATAGCAGTATATTCAGCTTCGTACGTTTCGGTATTGTCAGTCTGCGATGCAAAGAGGCAGAAGTTGTAGGTCTTTGTCTTGTCGAGACCAGTTATTTCCAGTTCAGCCTCATTTACCAAAACGCCTTCTTTTTCTACTCCGTTTACCCAGTAAGCAGTCTTTGATGCTTCTGTAGGCATTGCGAAGTCGGCAGTAGTAGAGGTTGCACCATTCTCGTTGACGCCAGCAAATGCTTTTGTTATCTTTATACCAAAACCAGTACTTTCTTTGTAGGCATTCACCATGTTTTCAACGCCTGCACCAACAGTGTTCTCTGTTATGTTATTCCAGTCGGTTGCAACGTTGGCAGCATCTGTGAGATTGATATAAACAGGCACATCGCCAGGAGCTGTTAGGTGAGGATTGATAGCCATAGCATTGATTGCAGCAAGTTTTGCGGTATTATTTTCAGTTGCAACAAATGTGAAGACTACTCGTCCGAATTCATCAGCCACAACATCGTTTGCCCATGCTATAGTAGCATCATTGTTGGCAGCATCGAGAGTAGCACTTGCCTCATTTGTACCAGTGAAAGTGTATTTAGCCTCAAGATTAGCTCCATCAATAGTATATGAAGCGAAAACTCCGAAGTCGTAAGCCTGTCCTGCACGCAGACCTGAGATAATCATCTTTGCTGTGTCTGTTGCTGTGAATGCTGATGATGATACTGCAGATGGCATATCCCAGTCGGTTATAGTCTGCTGTACTCCTTCTGTGTAGCCTGCAGTCATGTCATTGATGATAGCAATCTTTGCAGAAGTCTTTACGAACTTGTTATCCACCATTTCGTTCAACTGACCAGCCGATGAAGCTGATGAAAGCACGTTCCAGTATGAACCGGCACATTCGTTGCCATTCTTTGAGTCGAAGCTTATGAAGATAGGTCGTGCCAAAGCATCATTCTTTATATCAGGGTTAGTTCCCCACTTTTCAGCCATTGAAGTTGGAGCCTTTGGATTGTTGTATGCGAGGTTTACAGCTTCCTGGCACAGACGTGCCGTATTGTCTGTTATTGTATTAGGATGGAAAGTCACAGTCTCAGGGTTGATGCCCAGGATAGACTTTGCCCATGACAGACCAGCCACATAACGTCCGTAGTTATAATTCAGATGGTAACCATCGCGGTTCATGTTCTGACCGATATAAGTGGAGCGACAGTTCTGAATAGCAGTACCTGTAGGTATTACAGTCTCTATGCCAGCCTCTGTTGCTGCCTTGAAAGCGCAATCAACAATCGCATTATACATCGTCATCTGGTCGTTGTTGTAGTTAGAGAAAGCACTGTATGTAGAGCCTTCGTCATACGCCCATGTCATATAGAGGAAGAATTTTGCAGTAGGATTGCTGATATTTTCCTTTACGTATGTGATGAGGTCTGTAAGATAAGGGAAATAGTGTGAATATACGCCGCTATAGTTATGGTCGGTCTGAATGATTACGTAGTCCCAAGGCTCGTCAGTGATGGCAGTCTTCATTATGGTAGTTCCCTTCGACACGTATGTATCTTTTCCAGCCTCTATCTTTCGGTAGTTATAGATGGCATTGTTGGTGTTGATATATCCCATGTGCTGCTCGAGTGTCGTACCGCCCTTGTATGGATAGCCGATGATGACGTCCTGACCGGTACTGTGTATGATAGGAGCAAGGTAGTCTTCAACAGCGTCAACTGTGAAACTGTTACCTATGGCAAGTATGCGTATCTTGCCGTCGCTTTCCTTATTATAGAATTGCGCGTAAAGAGTGATGTCGGCAGTGATTGCATCACCGTTCTTATATTGGTTGCCGCCTGTAGCGCTATCATACCAACCTGTGAATGTTTCCGTTCCCTTAGTTGGGTCTGTTTCTGGCAGAGTTATCGTACCATTTGTATAAGCTGTTGCATATTCAGAGCCGTCAAACATGAAAGTCACCTTAAACACTTGATTGTCCTCTGTGCGAGCCACTGGATAAGATTCTGCATCCTTCAAGTTCTGTCCGAATGCCTCGCCCAGCATGTGGCAGAGTTCACCGCTGTGAATCTGATCCATTGTCGTTTGCGTAGCATAGCTGTCAGTTGCAGCGAGGGTGAAGTTGTTGTTTACAACCGTTGTGCTTGCTGCTGCACCGAATGCAGGATATTCAGAGATTGCGTAGTTGTTTTCGATAGTGCAAGTGCCCTTTGTCAATGCAGGATAACCTACGAGCGCCCCTTTATATTTATAGTCAGCTGTGCTTTCGCATGTGATAGTTCCACTCATCCAACTGTTGCTGAGACCACCTGTTGCACCAGATGTAGTTGAGTTGAATGTGCCGACGATGCCGCCCCAGCCTTTGGTGAATGAAGCACCAGAAGCAATTATGAGTGTGCCTTCGTATGAGCAACCTTCAAATGTAGTAGCCTTCACGCGACCAGCAAGACCACCGAGATAGCCACCGTTTGCAGTGCTGTCGGTTACGTTCACGAAGCTGTGGCAGTTAGTTACCTTGCCGAGTGCGTTTGCAAAACCAATAAGCGAGCCAACGCTGTTATTTGATGTCGTCTCAGGCAGAATCATCTCGCCGTAGATGGTGAGGGCAGAGATTGAAGCTGTCTTGCTGTTCATCTGACCAACAAGGCCAGTATAGTCAACAGCACCCTCTGGGCGAATATAAAGTCCCTTGATGTAGTGACCTTGTCCGTCGATGCTTCCGTTATAGTAGTTGTCCTGTCCTATTGGAGTCCAGAGCTTGCCACCGAGGTCGATGTTCTTGTCGATGATGATGCTTTCTGCATAGACACCCTTGTTTGATTCAGCTGCAATCCATGCGAGTTCAGCACCAGTCGTGATAACATACACACCCTGTTCGTTCTTCTGTGGCTCAGTCAGAGTCTCACCGTCCCAAATGTCCTTTGGTACTTCAGTGAAGTGGGCAAAGAGAGTCATGTCGGCAGCTATAGCAGCACCTTCTTCAATCTTATTGCCTTCTGTCTCGGCATCATACCAACCATCGAAAGTATAATCTTCCTTTGAAGGAGCCGCAGGAAGTGCAACTGCATCGTTTACATATTTCACTGCATATTCAGCGCCTTCCACATTAAACACAATCCTGTTTACAGCCTTTGTTTCTGCAATCAGCTTTGGAAGGTCTTCGCTTCCGAGGTCCTGACCGAAAGCACGGTTTGTCTGGTCGCCATTCAGTCGCCAGCAGAGTTCGCCGCTCTTAGCCTGGTCGCTTGTAAGCTTCGTCACGTTCTCATCATCGATAGTGTAATCCACGGCATAATTGTTGCCAACAGTCATTGTCGGAGTGTTGAAGGTAGTGAATGCAATGCCCTTTGATGCGTTAGTGTTGAAAGTTCCTGCTGCGTAGCAGTTCTCCATGGTGAAGCTACCCTGTGTCAGCGCAGGAAATCCAATAATAGCTGCACCGTAGGAAGGAGCTTTCTGTGCCGTATTTGTAATCTTGCCGTCAAACCAGCAGTTTCTAACTACAGTCGTAGCACCGCTTGTTCCAGAGTTGAACGTGCCGCATACACCGCCCCAACCTTTGTTGAAGGTAACGCTTTCGCCTATAGTCATTGTTCCGCTGTATGAGCAGCCGATAAGGTTCATTGCCTTTGCGCGGCCAATCAATCCACCCATGTAGTTCGCAGCCTTGCCTTCAGCCGTTACGCTGATGTTCACGTAGCTGTGGCAGTTCTCAACCGTACCCACAGCATTAGCAAGACCAATCAGCGAACCGAGGTCACACTGGCTGGATGTATATTCTTCCGCCACGTTCATCACGCCTTCAATAGTGAGGTCCTTGATGTACGACTTTGATGAGTTCATCTTTCCCACCAGACCAAAGCACGTAGCACTTGCGCCAGGCACGAGGTAAAGTCCCTTGATAGTGTGCCCATTGCCTTCGATGTTACCGTTGAAGTACTGCTTCTGACCTATTGGCGTCCATTTCTTGTTGCCGAGGTCGATGTCATTATTAATAACAATAGTAAACGTGCTTGCCGCCTCGTTTGATTTAGCTGCAAGCCAAGCCAGTTCCGCACCGTTTGTTACAACGTAAGCGCCGTCGGTGTTCTTCTCAGGCTCAATAGTAGTAGTTCCGTCCCATGCCTCGCCTTCAGCGAATGCATAGAAACCAATGCCCAACAGGGCGATGGCTAATAGAAAAAGGATTTTTTTCATAAGAAATGTAATTTTAGTTAATATGTAATTCTCCTATATACATAACACTTTAGGCTCGCGTATTACGTAATGGTTTCAACAGTTATTTGTTTACTATTTCATTATTTATATACGCGCGTTCGCGTTCGCGATGCAAATATGAGCACAAAAAGAAAAAAAGTCCTGCTTTTTTCAAGTTTTTTTCTGTGGCAATACTGCTGATGCGATAATAGTTGGTTGACCCCGAATGGGGTCGTACTTTCAATAATGCGCGAATATAGTACGACCCCGCTGGGGTCGAAGTATGGGGTTTGCTATGCCGTCCGCAGGTCTTCGACACTGCGGTTACCGATGTACGACCTCTTTGAGGTCGCCAACGATCATAGTAATTGCCCTCGGAGATGTCGCACAATAATATTACGAATTTAGTACGACCTCGCTGGGGTCGAAGTATGGGGGGTGCTATGCCGTCCGCAGGTCTTCGACACTGCGGTTACCGATGTACGACCTCTTCGAGGTCGCCAACGATCATAGTAATTGACCTCAGAGAGGTCATACTTTTGTTAACCGTAGGTCGCAGACCTGCGGAGAGACGTCTTTCCCACAAAATCGACCCTGAATGGGTCGCACTTTCAATAATGGTACGAATATAGTACGACCC
>JAUNQM010000158.1:0-2795 GCA_030536165.1 Prevotellaceae bacterium
ATTGTTCATAATTGTTGAATAATTTTCAGCCTTTGATTGATGCTTTAGCAGCAATCTTGACTAAGGGGAACTGGAATGGTAAAAGCTTGCTTTTAGCAGGGCGGTTCACATTAGGCAGAAGTCACAACGGGACAAAGGCTGACAGGTAATTGTTCTACACCATAGTTTCTATGCGTTGGATATTCCGAACTCTGAACTAATATGTAGTCGCCTTTATTGTTCTTCAAAATGTCAAATATCAACTTGCGGAACGTCGAATTGTTTCTATTCCGTTTTTTTTGGCGCTGGGCCTTTTGTGAGGTTTGTTATAAACAATGGTGTGGCAGAGAGTCTGTGGCTTCCGCCACACCATTTGTATTAAGAGTGAGAACTAAGTCTCAATGAATGTCTGATTACTTAAGATCTACGTTCTGAGTACGCTTAGCCCATGGAAGGATATGGATGTGAGCTGCGATGTAGTATGTCTCAGGGTTATCATCTGGAGTTACGTCATCTTTGTATTCTACTGGAACAGGAGAACCAATACCTACAACCTTACCTGCTGTAAGAGAGTACCAGTTGTTACGAACAACACCCCAACGGCCGAGCCATGCACGTGCATGACTAGTTGTTACATCTGATGTGTTATTTGTATAAGTAACAGGAGTTGCTGGAGATGTATGGGTAGATATACCTGTTGTTGGATAAATCTTGCTATAGTCGTTGTAAGCAGAGTTTGGTGCAGACCAAGGAGTTTCGTTGTTACCAAAGTGAGCAATGCGAGCTGCATAGTATGCAATACCGTCAGTGTAGCACAATGCTTCAACTGTCTTAGCACCAGACTTAGTTGTTAAGTCTTCTGCCAATAATGAGCTGGCAAGAGTATTGATGGCATTTTTTAACGATGGTGACGGTGCTGGAACATCGCCAGGTGCACACATGTAGGCATTAGTGATTTCCACCTTAACTGTATATTTAACTATGCCTGTAGAAGTTTCGACTGATGTAATATCTGCAGTAAGCTTATAATCGAAAGTAAGCGTGTTGCCTGTAGAAATACTATAAGTTCCACGAATTACTCCAGAAGAATTTGCATAGTCAGTAGCAATTGCAGTTGTAATAGCGTCAGCAGCGTCTGATACAATAGAATTATTATCACCTCCAAAGATTGTTGCCAATGCTGTTTCGAGGTCTGTGCCTGAAGCGTAAATTGTAGAACCGAGCTTGTAGAATGTAGAACCACCATTCAACTGTACTTTAAAGCCAACGTATGTGGTATTCTTATACATCTGACTGTTTTCGTCAAATGTGTTTTCATAAGTGTATGTATAGCTACCGCTTGAATATCCATAATCACCTGCTGCAATTTTGGTATTATTCAGATCTGTGTTTCCGTTATAGTTTACATCTTTAGCAAAATATGTACGATATGCTTCTCTGTGGCCATAAGCTGTTGGCTGCTGTGGATCGAAAGCTGTGCCAGAAACAAAACGATACCATGTGTTTGGATTGCTATTTACAATGTTTGCGTATGCACCCCATGCTGTTTCTACCTGACGAACATTGTAGTAGCCGCTTGTGCTGTTGTTTGTGTTACCAAGTGACCAACCAAGAAGTGTTGCTGACATTGTAGGATAGTCTTCAACTTTTGTAGCTGTGAATGTTACGTCAACCTTAGCTGCTGCACGTTCTACATAGATACAAGTTGAAGTTGTTGCAGCTTCAGCCTCTGCCTTTGTCTTGTAGATGCAAGACTTGTCTATTTCTGCCAAAGATGAAACTGTACCTGTAGAAGCATCTGTAGTACCACCTGCAACTGATGATACAGGAACACTTGTCATTACAAGACCATTAGTAGTGTTCATTGCACCATGACCTGCAGCTTCTGCGGTAGAATTTTCAAGACCGATTGCATTGAAAACATCTTTACTGAAATTTTCATAAGTCTGACCAGTTGAGAAATCAACACCAGTCGCATTTCCTGTATGGTTGAGGATAACATAAGCATAGAGGTGATCAGTTGTACCAAGTGCTGGTGAAGTTATTTCCTGAACATAAGGCTTACTTGAAGTTGTAACCTGAGGAGAGCCATCCATAGTAAAAGCAACCATAGGAGTGATGTCATAAGCACTGATAAGAGTTGCAGCAGCTTCGTTTGCACCCTTGAAGAGAACGAGTTTTCCACTCTTTACATCATACTCTGTTGCATCACCGTTCTCAAAATCGTCATTGGCACGAGTAGAATTAACATCACCAGGCATAGAGATACCAACCTTAATGAAAGCTGGCTGACCTTCAGCGATGTCGAGATCGTTTACATTCTCTGTAAGAGAATTGTCACTGCTACAAGCAGTAAGCATACCTACTGCGAGCAAACCTAATAAAATCTGTTTTTTCATAATTGAAAATTTAAAAAGTGAATAATTTAAATAATTAATAAATTTTGTTTGTTTTGTTTTTGTTTGTTTTTATATATTTGAGTTTTTATATGAATTTCGAGTATGTTAGCGGCAAAGCCGATGACTCAAGTTCGTATGTCGTTTCTTTCATTTCCCCTCTCGTCATTCTGCCCCCCCCCTCCTCTCGTCATTCCGTGCTTGACACGGAATCTCCTTTGTTATGGGGAGAGCTGTACGTTCCGATGGAGATCCTGAATCAAGTTCAGGATGACGGTGGTGGCGGACAGGCTGACGTTGTTTTTTGTCCTTGCAACATCTTCGATGTTTCAGAATTTTAGCAGAGGCGCAAAGGACCGCAGAGGACTTCCCTCATCTCCCCCTGTAGGGAGGATCGGCATGGCACATGTCTTAACTCCT
>JAUNQM010000158.1:2805-6269 GCA_030536165.1 Prevotellaceae bacterium
CTATATTCATTTAGACGAGTCTCTGCGTGAAATCATCCAGACGAAACAGGTTTCAGTCCTCCCTATCTCAAGCTGTCGAGGAGCTGGAGGTTCTTGGTTGCTGCATCGAGGCCTGCTGCCTGTGCTTCCTTGAAGAATGCTTCGGCTGCTTCGTAGCGCTTCTCCTGAAGTGCAAGCACGCCGCGAGCGTTGAGTGCCTCAGGGCTCTCGCCTGCTTTCTGGAGGAACTTGGCTGCACCCTCTGTGTTGCCTGACATAAGTGCTGCGTATGCTGCATTGACATTGGCTGTAGGGTCGTCAGGATACATACGCACTGCTACGTCAAACACTTGGTTGAACTCTGCACTTCCTGGTTCGTAGGTTTGTGCTGCCTGCATGAACTGGCTGAGTGAGAGCACCTGTGGACGTGTCTTTATGAGTTCCTTTATTTGTTCTACGCTTACCTGCCCAAGACGGAAGCCTACCTTGTAGTCGGCATGACGGAGGTATGGATACCAGTTCTTGAGGATGTAAGTGTATTGCTTTGGATATTTCTTCTTGATGGTTTCGTTGCGAAGGTCTGGCTCCATGTCGCTCTTTGCGAGTTCGAGTATGGCTTCGCAGTTCTGCATCTCTGGATGGTGGTTGAGTGAGTCGATAAGTCCTTCCCAGTTTTCTGAAGTGAAGTCAGAATTGAACTGTTCAACCTTGACATTGTTGTCGGCACATTCTTTCTTTACCCAGTTGAGGAGTGTCTTGGCACGTTCGCGGGCAAGGTATGTGTTGTGGTCGTATCTGCCTTCAGGCGATGCGAAACCATGTATGCTGACCTGTGTGATGCTTACGAGTGTGTCTCTCTTCACCTTGTCGATGTCGCTGTAGATCTTCATCAACTCGCGTGGGTTGTTGAACTTGTGAGGTTTGAGGGTGATGGAGTCGAGTTCGTAAGTCACGTATGCTGCACCTTCAACAAATTGTTCAGGTGCTGCATCTACGTTAGGCATTACGAATGGGCATGCCAAGTCGCCGAGGTTGAGTCCCTTGAACTGAGGCTGAGGCTGTGGCTGAGTCTGCCCACCAACAGGGAGCACTACATCGTTGCTACCGATAAGTTTGCCGCATCCGCATGTATCGACAGCGATGCGAAGCGATGTGTTGCCGGCAGTCATCCATGATTCATACTGAGTCTTTTCATCGTAGGCAATACTCTGTGCCTGACCGTTGAGACGACGCTGCTCGATGGCGTTAGGGTAGTTCTCGTTGCCCTGACGCAGATACACATAGTGCTGGTTGCGACCTGTGAGCATCACCGAACGGAATACGGCAGAGTGGCCTTCCTTGTCTTCAAGTATCGGCGTGAGCACGACAATACGATTGCTGGTGAGAGTGAGACTGTCGAGCACGATGTCGCCGGTTACGTGCATAGTATTCTCGAATCGCGCTGCATGAAGGTCGCGCACGTTGACGTCTCCAGCTGAACGGCTGTTGGCAAATGCTGCTATACTTAATATAAATAATATATATAATGTATATAAACGTTTCATTATTATATTGGGTATTTTGTGAACAATGTGGATTATGTGTTAGAACAGATAGAGTACGCTAAGTGCGAGCTTGGTAGGGCCGAAGTAGTTGGAGTGGTTGTCGTCGGTGAACGAACCGCACTCGCCACACTCGTATTCCTTGAACTTGATGTAGTCGTAGCCAATGCCTACTGATGCTTCAATGTTCCAGTGCTTGTCGAGAATCCACTGGTATCCGTAGGTGATACCGCCACCGATGAACCATCCTTCGTAGCGCTTGTGCTCGATGTCTTCCTTGATGAGTCCGAAAGTGTCGTCGATGCCCTGAACGTTGAACTCACCGCCCATAGCATGAACGCCGAAGAAATGACCATTGAATCGAGAGCAGAGCCAACGGCGATATTCAGGCATGAGCACCCAATGGCGCATCTGCTTGGTGTCGGAGAATTTCCATGGGTTCAATCCATAGAAAAGCTGTGCTGTTGACTTGCGAGTCAGACCTACTTCCACTCCGATGTTAGGAGTAGTATTTGCATCATAGAGCAAATTGTTCTTGATTGCAATCTGCGCATCTGCAACGGTCGATGTCATTGCAGCGAGCATTACGAACACAATAATTGTGAATTTCTTATAGTTTGACATATTAAAAAGGGGGTAATCGTATCTGAGATATATTTTTTTCTTGATGGCTTTGGCGATTTCACATCTGCAAAACCTTGTTCTAAATTTTTTTTCCGTTTGTCTATTTTAATTCTTTTCTTTTTTTGTGCCAAGATTGGCGGCGTTTCTTAAATCTTCGACACTCAGCGTGTCTTTATCACTAAAAGTATGCGTTATCTTTCCTTGCCCGTCGGCAAAATAAACTCTCGGTATTCCTGACGACGCAAACTTCTCGTAGAGCGTTCTGTCGTACTGAGGCGACACAGGCAGGCTGAGTTTGTTTTGCGACCAGTAGCTCATCACCTCATCTTTTGCTTGTGCGCGCGCGATACATATAAAAGTCAACGTCGTGTCGGTCTTTATTTCATCATAGAACTGTTGTAAGACCGGAAGCTCGCGTTGGCAGTCAGGACAAGTAGTATTAAAAAACGCAATGACAGTCAGGCGTCCATCTAATTGCTCGGAGTTGAAGGTGACTGATGGCGTGCCAGAATAACGCCAGTCGGCAGTGTCGAGCAAAAGAACGTCAGTAGTAAAACGCGGAATCGTCTGACCGACGGTAAGATTATTACCGCTGCCAGATGAGTCATCGTTAGAGAGACATGATACGAAAGACGCCGAAGTTAAAACACCTACCAGCAAATTCCGTAAAATAGTTTCTTTTACGAATGGTTTTACTTCCATTTTGTTACTTAACAAATCTATTTTTTCGCGAAATCGGACGCAAAATGATAACATTTCTATGAATTTGCAAAATCATTACAAAACACCTATTTTTCAGTTTGTTTGTGTGCGCACACACACGAAAGGCAATACAGCATATTGTAGGGCACAAAAAGTGATGGGTTGTTAGTGCAAAATGTCTATTGTAGTAGTCTCCAATACGTAAATTTTTTGATTTGTATCAATCGCTTTTTTGCTTAAAAATGAGCGATTTCAGTGCGAAATCCTACGATGGGAAAAACCGTGTTATACGTGCCATTTCAAACCGCTATTATTTTCCCTCGAACAATTGCCCTTTTTTCAACTTTAGCAAATGGTAGAACATATCAACAAAAACATGAAAAACAGCTTTGCTTTCTTTTTTTCCCTCGGCCTTGCTGCGCAATTCGGAATGATCTACAACGTTTTTTCCCTTGCAAACAAGTTTGCAGAAAAAAAACATCATAGCTCATAACGAAAGAAAGCAAAGTAAAAAACACCGCCTTCGGCTGGAAGCCGATACTGAGCGGTGGCATGCCCTGTAAGGTAGGGTGCTCAAAATTGGTAACAAAAACGATGCTGAAAAAAGTTCCGAAGGAA
>JAUNQM010000159.1 GCA_030536165.1 Prevotellaceae bacterium
CTTTCGCTTGGCTATTATTATATCGACTGCAAGGAGATGGAAGAACTCATATCGTCGGCTGGCGAAGACATTCAGAGCGATGTGCTCTTCAAAATGGTGAAGAAGAATATTGCGCTACAGAAGAAGACCAGTGCAGGGCAGATGTTCACAGATGCAACATTAAAAGACCTCGACGGCAACACTCACAAACTTTCGGAATATATAGGCAAGGGCAAATACGTGATTATGGATTGCTGGGCAAGTTGGTGCCCACCATGCCGACGCCTTATACCAGAGTTGAAGACTCTATATGCACAGTATAAGAGTAAGGGCGTGGAAGTTATCGGCGTTGCAACACGCGATGAGGCTGAAGACACGAAGAAAGCTGTAGAGGAATTGCAGATACCGTGGACAGTACTCACAGACTTCGACATGCCTACAACTATACGCGACGTTTATGGTTTTGAAGGAATTCCGTTTGTAATTATGTTCGATCCAGACGGAATAATCATAAAAAGAGACTTAGACGAGGCTCAGATACAAGAAATGCTAAAGGTGTGTTCTATAAATTCTAAAAAAAGTAGTCAAAGATAGTCGTTGTTATTTCGAGTGCTTTTAGTTTCTTTTTGGCATATTTTTGCGTTTCCATGTTTATGGTTCGTCCCGAAGGAGATCCTGAATCAAGTTCTTTCAGTCGCGCTATGCGCTTCGTGAAAGCGGCAGAGCCGATTCTTGCGCTCCATTAGGTGCTCAGGCGCAAGCGGAGTTCAGGATGACGTAGTGAGGCGTTCAAGGTTCAAAGTTCAAGGTCCAAAAAGACTTGAATAAATTAACGATTCGATATATAACGTTGACTCTATGCTACTGTTCATCCTCTGACGCTGTCTATTCCATAAAGTAAGCCGAATATAAGCAATATTAGGACGAAGTTTAAGAGAACACTTAATCCCAGAGCCTTAATGTTCAGCCATATACTTTTCCCCAATGAAATGCCAAGCAACTGCTTGTAGAGTATGATGCAATAGATGGTTGGCATGATAATACTAATTCGTGCTATAATTGTTTCGCCATTGTCGAATACCACCAACGGAAGCAAAACGAAAGCAAGAATCATAGTGAAGCACGACTGATAGACCAATGCGAAGAAATGCTCGGCGATGTTGAGAGAATCGGCTCCACCTGCAGGCCGAGACAACAAACACTTACGGAAAACAATACGATATGGAATTAAGTTGATGACTACCGCATAGAGAGCGAAATAGACGTTGCTTCCCATAAGTTTTTGGAAATAATATAGAAAAATCTCGGCCGAACTTGAACTAACATAATCCAACTCAATATTAGGTCGGAAAATGTCGAATGGAGACACTGCTCCTGTGACAAAATATGCTACGATAGCATATAATGCCACAAGAAAAAACAGAAGCCGAACTGGAGCATAGTACCTCACACGTTTGCCCAAGAGATATTCTCGCGCCATGTGTCCTGGTCGCGTTATAAGATTAGCACAAGTGTGCCATATCTTATTATCCCCACCTAAAATATAATAGATGAAATTGCTCGAAATCTCCTTTAACTGAAAACGATGTGTCGACGTCTTCTGTCCGCATTTAGGACAATACTCATCATGGCATGTTGCACCGCAATTCAAGCAGATAGTGTGCTCTTTGTTTCGTTTCTTCTTCAATGCTTTCATACCATAAAGTAAGTCGTGTTATTAGGAAAGAACAAATCGACTTATTTGCCCTACTGATTCATCAATCCGAGTATTTGCTCGGCATGTATCTTGGTCTTTATTTCTTTCGGTCCCATTATCCGCTCGATGACGCCTTCTTCATTAACGAGATATGTGGTGCGGATGATGCCTATCGTCTTATGGCCACATGCAAACTTTTCGCCCCAGCAACCTAATGACTGAAGGAGTTCTGTGCTGGTGTCTGCTATCAGAGGGAACTCAAGTCCGTACTTTTCTGCAAACTTTGCCTGCGCATCTTGCTTGTCTTTGCTTACGCCTATGATGGCATAACCCATAGCTGCGAGTTCTGCCTTATGTGCCTGAAGCGAACATGCCTCTGCCGTGCATCCGCTGGTGTTTGCCTTTGGATAGCTGTAAAGAACTATTTTCTTGCCACGATAATCACTCGCCTTAATCTCTTTTCCGTTCTGGTCTGTGCCGAGAATCTCTGGAATCTTATCGCCTACGTTCATATTATTATATTACAATTTATAACTGAATCCGAGCGAAGTGTATTCACGGAACTGGAAGTATCCGTAGTCGTCGTCGCGTGCAGTGCCATCGTCGAAACGAGGATAGAGAAAGAGCTTTGCACTGATGTACTTCGAGAGTTTGAATGTGAACGTGTTTTCCCATTCTACTTCAGCACGCTTGTAAGTGGTGTAGCCCCATAAACGTGTCTCGTATGTTATCAAGTCGGATGGCGTCCACTTGAAGTTGAAGGTCAGAGAGGAACCTATATCGTGCAGGGTGTGCTTTCCCTCTTTCAGGCTATATCGGGTTGCCAGTGCTTCACGACCTACGTAACGGAAGTTGTAGGCAGCAGGTGCAAGGTTGAGAGTTCCGGATGCTTTCTTGTTCTTGCTCTCGAACTTGTAATCCATACCGACAGAGAGGTTGGCATTGAATGGCGACATGAAATCGGAGTAGATAAACCTATCGTTTGACTTTACGCCTTGATGGAACTGCGTGTAGGTGATGAGCTGCACGGTGTAATACCATCGCTTTGTGGCTTGTATGCCAAGTTTGCCTGTGTATCGGATGAGGTCGTCGGTAGTGCGGAACTTGTGGAGCGAGTCGCCCTCGGAAGTCTGGAAGCCCAGTTTGAGTTCGAGTTTGTTGTCGAAAGTCACCTTCTGCTTGTTGTTGTAGTTTGCTTCGAGCGTAATGCTGCCGAGCATGGAATAACTGCGTTCACCACCTTTATACCAGTTGCTGGTGAAAAAGTTTTGGAGGAACTGCAGGTAGTAATCTTGTTTGAATGTCCAGAAGTTTGGTTTTTTTATGACCACATCAAACGTTTCGACATCGGCAACAGGTGCGGTGGCGGTAGCAACAGGAGCTTCAACCACATCGACTTGATTGGCGGTAGTCTCCACCTCCTTGAGTCCACCCACCTCATCGAGTTTTTTCTGCGAATCAGTCACGAGTCCAGGACGGTGCATATAGACGTTCATCAAGGCTTGGTCAACTGCATCCTGCACTTCGGTGTCGGCATAGTCGTTGTCGGAAGACTCAAAGGCAAGAAGGCGTTCTGCCGGTGAATGATAGAAGGTAAGTGGCGTGAACAGTTCGAAGTATCTGCCGTCTTTGTCGGTATCAACAGATACACCATTCTGAGTAGTGTAAATACGAGTGTTATCTATCTGTTCTTTAATCACTGAAAGCGAATCCATGTATTTTGAACATAAATCCGTCTGGGCGTTGATGGCTTGGCATGAAATCAGCGCTGATGCAATAATAAGTTTAAGTGTCTTCATAGTTGCAAAGTTACATAAAATATTAATAGTTGACGCATACGACTTGAAATATTTCATCTTTTTCATTAAAAATAAAAAAAACACAGATGTTATTGCTCTATTTCTTCAAATATTTATTATCTTTGTGCCCCGTTATGGAAACAAAATATATATTTGTCACAGGAGGAGTCGTTAGCTCTTTAGGTAAGGGCATTATCTCTTCATCAATCGGGAAGTTGCTCCAGGCACGGGGCTATAACATCACAGTTCAGAAATTCGACCCATACATCAACACTGATCCAGGTCGTCTTAACCCTAACGAACACGGAGAGTGCTATGTGACCATTGACGGAATGGGCACAGACCTCGACCTTGGTCATTACGAACGCTTCACAGGCATACAGACCACAAGAGCCAACACCCACACTACTGGCCGTATATATGCCGCAGTAATTGAAAAGGAACGTCGTGGAGAATATTACGGCAAGACGATACAGGTCGTTCCTCACATTACTGACGAAATAAAGCGTAACATTAAGATGATGGGTAAGTTGAAGAAATTCGACTTTGTCATCACAGAAATTGGCGGCACGGTAGGCGATATCGAGTCTCTGCCTTATCTTGAAGCTATACGTCAGTTGAAATGGGAAATGGGGCGTAACGCAGTTTGCGTACACCTTACTTATATTCCTTATTTGAATGCTGCAGGCGAACTAAAGACTAAGCCAACCCAACACTCAGTTAAGGGATTGCAAAGTGTAGGTATTCAGCCTGACCTTCTCGTGCTTCGTACGGAAAAGCACCTCAGTCAGCCTGTACTGAAGAAGGTTGCAAGTTTCTGCAACGTAGATGAAGACTGTGTGATTCAAAGTGAAGACCTTCCAAGCATCTACGAGGTGCCTGTAAACATGCAGAATCAAGGCATGGACGCAGCAATACTCCGCAAGATGGGCATCGAGCCAGGTGAGAAACCTACTCTTGGCCCTTGGCGTTCATTCCTCGAAAGATACAAGAACTCGAAAAACGAACTGAAGATAGCCCTCGTAGGTAAATACGACCTTCAGGATGCATATAAGAGTATCCGCGAGAGCCTTTATATTGCAGGTGCTTATAATGACCGTAAGGTTGTCATTAAGTATATCAACAGCGAAAAGATTACAGACGAGAACGCAGAGGAAATACTCAAGGGATTCGCTGGAGTTGTTGTTGGCCCTGGATTTGGCGAACGCGGAACAGCAGGCAAGATTTCTGCAATCAGATATTGCCGTGAGAAAGATGTTCCTACTTTCGGCATTTGCCTTGGCATGCAGATGATGGTCATTGAGTTCGCACGCAACGTGATGAATATAAAGGATGCTAACTCACGTGAGTTGGACGAAAACACAAAACACAACGTTATCGACGTCATGTTTGACCACAAAGATTCTGCCAGCGCTATGCGTGTAGGTGCTTTCGACTGCGTACTTCAGAAGAAGAGCAAATCATTCGAAGCATACAAGAAAGAGAAGATTTCAGAGCGTCATCGTCACATGTACGAATTTAATAATGAATACTTCGATGAATTTGAAAATGCAGGAATGAACTTCGTGGGAAAGAATCCTGATACGGATTTAGTTGAAATCATCGAGTTGCCAGAAAAGAAATGGTTCGTGGGCACACAGTTCCACCCAGAATACAACAGCACTGTTCTCAAGCCAAATCCATTGTTCCTCTCATTCATCGAGGCTGCAATTAAAGGCTAAGAACGCACAAAACGTACAAACGCAAAAAGACAATAAATGGATAAGAACACTATCATTGGCTTTATTCTCATAGCCGCTTTGCTCATTGGTTTCGGTTATTGGAACCAACCTTCAGCAGAACAAATCGCCGAACAAGCACGTCAGGACTCTATTGCTGCCGCACAAAAGGTGGCTAAGGAGCAAGAGAAGAAACGCGAAGAAGCTAAGTCTGTCACGGCATTCAAGGACACCCTCAACGGCAACAATGCTGCCGCTGACAGTATCAATGCATTGCCAGAAGCATTGACAACGCTGCAAAATAAGAATATCGCTGTTTCTATTACAAACAAAGGCGGTTTTGTTAAGAAGGCAGTAGTCAAAGGCTATGAGTCACTAAAGGGCGAGCCAAATGTTACCGTTTTCGAAGGCGACGAACAGACTCTCGACTTCAGAATGGCTGGCAAAGACATGAACATCATCACAAAGCAACTTACTTTTGTTCCTGTCGATGCCACGGATTCGTCTGTAGTGATGCAAGCTAATATAGGCAATGCTGGCAAACTTAATATTGCCTACACATTGCCTCATGATTCTTATCTGTTGCAAATCTCGCTTAAAGCAGAAGGCGTAGAAGGTTTGTTCTCGCCTAACTGCAATAAGCTTTCCATCGATTGGCGCGACCATTGTCGTCAGCAGGAAAAGAGTTTCTCTTTCGAAAACCGCTACACTTCCCTTACTTATAAGGAGGCTGGCGCAGGTACTGACTACCTGAACGAAGGAAAGGAAGTTGAAGAAGAGGTTGAAGAACCACTTGACTGGGTAGCATACAAGACTCAGTTCTTCAGCGTGGTACTCATTGCTGAAAAGCAGTTTGCAAAGAACTCAACACAGAAGAGTGTACCAGAAGAGAAAGGTGGCGGATACCTGAAGCAGTTCAGTTCGCAGATGGAAACCAACTTCGACCCTACAGGCGCAGAACCAACTCGCTTTGAGATGTACGTAGGACCAAACAACTTCCGTCTGCTTCAGAAGGTTAGCGACCAGACTTCATTCGATAAGAAACTCGAACTTCAAGACCTTATC
>JAUNQM010000003.1 GCA_030536165.1 Prevotellaceae bacterium
AGACATTGAAGGTTGGAAAAACATCGATTTCAACGATAAATCTTGGATGAATGCTGAGCGCGTGGCGATACCTACTGGCACACTTCGCGGTGCGATGGCAGAGAACATGAAAGTTGTGACTACACTGAAGGCAAAGGCAGTGACACCATCAGAGAATGGTTGCATCATCGACTTCGGGCAGAACACTGCCGGATGGGTTAAGTTCCGCATACCGAAAATGGCAAAGGGAGACACTATTATAATAAGGTATGCCGAGAAGACCGATGGTGAGGGCAAGCTATATGTTGCAAACCTGCGTAACTCGCGGACGACGGACTATTACATCTCAAACGGAAAAGACGAGGGAGAATATTGGAGTCCAATGTTCTCATATCATGGTTTCCGCTTCGTTGAGGTGAATCGCAAAGACTGCAAGGCAGAGGATTTCGTTGCCGAGGTGATAAGCGACGAGATGGCTGAAACAGGAACATTCTCGACCGACAATGAAGTGCTGAATCAAGTGTTCCATAATGCTTTGTGGGGTATTCGTTCTAATTACAAGGGCATGCCTGTGGATTGTCCACAGCGCGACGAGCGACAGCCGTGGCTCGGCGACCGCACAGGTGGTTGTTTCGGCGAGGCATACATCTTCGACAATGCCAACCTCTATGCCAAGTGGCAGCGCGACATAGTGGAGGCACAACGCGAAGACGGTTGCATACCAGATGTGGCTCCTGCTTTCTGGAACTACTATTCAGATAATATGACATGGCCTGCAGCATTGCCGTTCTCAATGCTGATGACCTACAATCAGTATGGCAATGATGCTCCGATACAGCGTTACTACCCTGCTGTGAAGCATTGGCTTGCATACATGAAAGAGCAATATGGACGTGACGGACTTATCACGAAAGACAAGTACGGAGACTGGTGCACGGTGCCTGAGAAACTTGAACTCATACATTCGCAAGACCCAGCACGCGTGACCGACGGTGTATTGATTTCGACGGCTTATTATTATAAGGTGTGCAAGGTGATGGAACAGTTTGCCGAGATACAAGGTCTCACGGACGATTCTAAGTACTATGCCGACGAAGCCGAACAGACTAAAAAGGTATTTAACGACAAATTCCTACACATAAACAAAGGAACAACTAATCTTGAAGGACACTTGCTCCACCCAGACAGTACGTTCTATGGCAACAACACAGTAACATCGAATGTACTTCCGCTTGCGTTCGGTATGATTGACGATGAATATGTGCGTGAGGAAGTTATTAAGAACATTATAAAGGTGATAATGGTTGACAATGGTGGTCACTTATGCTGTGGAGTCATCGGCATACAATGGCTCATGCAGGAACTGCGCAACATGGGACGCGGCGACATTGCTTGGCTACTGGCAACACACGACAAGTATCCTTCGTGGGGATATATGGCAAAGCAAGGCGCAACGACAATATGGGAACTTTGGAACGGCGATACTGCTAATCCAGCAATGAACAGCGGAAACCACGTGATGCTCCTCGGCGACCTCGTAACTTGGATGTTCCAAGATGTAGCAGGCATTCGCGCAGCCAAACCAGGCTTTAAGGAAATAGAACTAAGACCAGACTTTTCTGTCGATGAAATGGACAATATTTCGGGTTCGTATGCTTCAATATACGGAAACATTGTCAGCACTTGGAAGAAGGAACACGGACGTCTCGTTTGGCATATTGAGATTCCTGCCAACACGAGTGCAAAGGCGTATATGGCAGATGGTACGGTGCGCGAACTTGGATCGGGCGTGTATGACCTCACTTGCAAGGTAGCACAGCCAAAGACTTGTCTGTATGATATTCCTGGCACGGTGGAGAAAGTGAAGTCGGGCAAGGTAGGTGAATCGCCTGTGGTATGCAACGAATTCCTTTACAAAAAGACTTCTTTCCCTGAATGCCATTCTGCAAGTATCGTAGAATGTCCTAACGGTGACCTTGTAGCCACTTATTTCGGTGGCACGAAGGAGAAGAATCCTGACGTTTGTATATGGGTAAGTCGCAAGGCAAAAGGCTCAGATGACTGGACAGCACCACAACTTGTGGCTGACGGAGTGATGAACGACACATTGCGCTACGCATGCTGGAATCCAGTGTTGTATCAGATACCTGAAGGCGAACTGATGCTTTACTTCAAGATAGGACCTAACGTGGCTGGATGGACAGGATGGTATTGCTCATCAAGCGATAATGGTAAGACTTGGACTACACGCAAACCTTTGCAGGATGACTATCTCGGTCCAGTAAAGAACAAGCCTATACTCAACAATGGACGCATTATTGCCCCTACAAGTATTGAGAAAGGCGGTTGGCGACTTTATTTCGAGAACTCTGACGATATGGGTAAGACATGGCAAAAGACTGATTACGTGAAGTCACCTATCGATGAAACTACAGGTAATGATGTGCAGGCAATACAGCCAACGATAATTCTGCTGCCTGATGGTAGGCTCGAAGCATTCTGCCGCACACGGTCTCGTCAGGTAGGTAGGACATTCTCGTCAGACAACGGCAGCACTTGGTCGAAACTGGAATTAACAGAGATACCGAACAATAACAGCGGTCTTGATGCAGTTAGTCTTAAGGGTGGCGGCTACGCACTTATATGCAACGACTGGCCGATAGAAAAGACCAAACAGAAGGGCGACCGTAATCCTCTGTCGATACTTATCAGCAAGGATGGTCTGAAGTGGCAGCATTGGATAACACTTGAAGCAAGTCCTGTAAATCAGTATTCATATCCATCGATTATTCAGAGTAAAGACGGACACCTGCATGCCATCTACACTTGGCGTCGCCAACGCATTAAGCACGTAGAGCTTCTTGCACCGAAGTTCTAAAGTATATGAGAAAGACGTGTGCTCTCTTTGCTGAAACAAGAAACTTTTTTCCTATTTATTTTGTATTTCGCTCAACTTGCACTATCTTTGCAGAGAAATGAACGAAAATTTTGATATAAGAAACACAAATGTCTCCGTGGCCGATAAAGATATAGAGAAGGCCTTGCGTCCGCTGGCGTTTGATGACTTTAGTGGTCAGGAGAAGATTGTAGAGAACCTACGCATATTTGTTGAGGCAGCAAAGATGCGAGGGGAGCCGTTAGACCATACATTGTTGCATGGTCCTCCTGGACTTGGTAAGACAACCCTGAGTAATATTATTGCAAATGAACTCGGTGTAGGATTTAAGATTACAAGTGGTCCTGTGCTCGACAAACCTGGCGATCTTGCTGGTCTATTGACTTCGCTTGAGCCAAATGATGTGTTGTTTATAGATGAAATACATCGTCTTTCGCCTATTGTAGAGGAATATCTATATTCTGCAATGGAAGACTATCGTATTGATATCATGATTGACAAAGGTCCGTCGGCACGAAGTGTGCAGATAGGCCTTAGCCCGTTTACTCTTGTTGGTGCTACAACACGTGGAGGTTTGCTTACTGCGCCTTTGCGAGCACGTTTCGGCATAAACCTTCATTTGGAATACTATGATGCGATGACCCTGAAACGCATCATTAAGCGTTCGGCTGCATTGCTCGGTGTGCCTATTGAGGACAATGCCGCAATAGAGATAAGTCGTCGCAGCCGTGGCACGCCACGTATTGCCAATGCACTTTTGCGCAGAGTAAGAGACTTTGCACAGGTTAAAGGCTCTGGTACTATAGATACAAAGATTGCACGTGTGGCATTGGAAGCATTGAACATAGATAAATTTGGTCTTGACGAGATTGACAACAAGATTCTGCTGACCATTATCAATAAGTTCAAGGGCGGTCCGGTAGGTCTCACCACAATAGCAACTGCAATTGGTGAAGAAGCAGGTACGATTGAGGAAGTATATGAACCATTCCTTATCATGGAAGGTTTCATACGTCGCACTCCAAGAGGTCGCGAAGTTACTGAGAAGGCTTACGTCCATCTTGGCAAGACTCCATTGCAGCAAGAACAAAGCCTGTTTTGAAAATCTTAGACAATATGAAGACAGCAATCTTTACAGGAAGTTTTGATCCGTTTACTATCGGTCACAAGGACATTGCCGACAGGGCAAAGGACTTGTTTGATGAACTCGTGATAGGCATTGGGTACAATGAGCATAAGCAATATATGTTCCCAGTCGAAGAAAGAGTGAAAGCCATAGAGGAACTTTACAAGTACGACCTAAACGTAAGGGTTGAGGCATACGACGACCTCACGGTGGATTTTGCCCAGCGACATAATGCAGACTGCATCATCAAGGGCGTGAGATCGGTGAAGGATTTTGAATACGAACGCGAACAGGCAGAAATCAACCGCCAGTTGTCAGGTATAGAAACAGTGTTACTACTTGCAAACCCTGGCCTTGAATGCGTAAGCAGCAGCATGGTAAGGGAGTTGATACATTTCGATAAAGATGCATCGGAGTATATACCATCGGCAAAAGACAACATGTAGGATTAAATAAAAGCACGAATGATTACTTACAATAACGAAAACGTTGCACTTCCTAAAATAAAAAAACGCGAAACGACTGCATGGATTCGCAAAGTTGCAAAACAATATAATAAGGTAGTGGGTGATGTGGGCTACCTTTTCTGCGACGATGAAAAGATACTTGAAGTGAATAATGAATATCTTGGGCACGACTACTACACCGACATCATTACTTTCGACTACACGGAAGGCAACACACTAAATGGCGATATAGTTATTTCGTTAGATACGGTAAAGAGTAATGCCGAGAAGTTCGGTAAGGAATATGCCGAAGAACTACACCGCGTAATCATTCATGGCATATTGCACCTTTGCGGCATTAACGACAAGGGAAAAGGCGAGCGCGAGATAATGGAAGCCGCCGAGAATAAGGCTCTTGGACTACTTTAGTAGTTCGAGAGCCTTTTTTACTATATCACTGTTTTCATTTATTACATGGAAATATTCACTCATATCCCAGAGGTCGCGGGCTATTAGAGCTTTTAGCTGCTGACGAAGCATAGGCATTGTGCGTTCAAGTTCTGCGTCGTCCTTTGGCTTTATATTCTCCTTTTCAGCAGCTTTTATCACAACATCGATATATTCCTGAGGTACATTGAAATTAGCATTATACTCATCGAATGTAGGATATTGCTTCTTCAGCGACTTGCGATTACGGTCTATATACTTTAGACTCTGAGTTATGATGACAGACTTTGCTGCCATTTCGCTATGGAAGTGGGTGTATTGAGTAGTGTCGAGAGGTATGAACTCGTCAGGCATGATTCCACCACCGCCATAAACAAGACGATGCTTGCGTAGAGTGTAGCACTTCAATGAATCTGCAAAGTGTATGCTGTCTGCATTGGTGAGCTCTCCATGCTTGAGTCGGTTATATACGTCCATTGAATAGTCTTTCTTGTTTCCTTTTTCGTAAGGTTTCTGTATGCAACGACCTGAAGGTGTATAATAATGTGCCACGGTAAGTCGTATCATACTTCCATCGCCAAGTTCGATAGGGCGTTGGACAAGCCCCTTACCAAACGTGCGGCGACCTACTACTATTCCTCTGTCTTGGTCTTGTATTGCGCCTGATACGATTTCCGATGCTGATGCTGAATACTCATTGACGAGCACTACGATACGACCGTCCTGTAGTTTACCGTTGCCATGAGCACGATATTCTGAATCTTGATAGTTTCTGCCCTTTGTATAGACTATCATATCGCCTTTTGCAAGCATTTCGTTGCAGACATCAATAGCCGACTGCATATAGCCACCGCCATTATCCTGAAGGTCAAGGATAAGGTCTTTCATACCTTGTTCACGCAACTTTGCCACGGCATCCATCATTTCATCATGTGTCGTAGCACCGAAACTCTCGATACGAATGTAGCCTATCTTTGGGCGAATCATGTAGTAGGCATTGATTGTGTGGAGAGGAATCTTATCGCGTGTCACGGTAAATTTCAGTTTGTCTTTTATGCCAGGACGTACCACACCTATCACAACTTTTGTTCCTTTCGGTCCACGCAGACGCGACATTATGTTCTCCTTGCTCATCTTAACACCAGCTATTGCGGTGTCATTGACAGAGACTATGCGGTCGCCTGCAAGTACGCCGACTTTCTCTGATGGTCCGTTTGTGATAGTTTGTATTACCATCAGAGTATCTTCCACCATATTAAACTGAACGCCAATACCTTCAAAGTTACCGTTCAACGGCTCGGTAAGTTCCTTTACTTCCTTTGGTGTTGAGTAAAGGGAATGAGGGTCGAGCTTTTCAAGCATACCACGGATACCATCTTCCACCAGTTTCTTTTCATCAACTGAATCCACATAGAGAGCATTGATAGCCTGCTCTGCAATGGTAAGCTTCATCGAAGGTGAATCTTTGCCGAAATTGATGCGGAATTGTGCCGAAGCCGACATGCATATTGCGACTGTGAGTATTGCTGTTATTATTCTTTTCATAGTGTGGTTGTGCTGTTACAAAGTTATTTTTTCCATAAAATGGAAATCATAAAATGGAAAAATTAAATTTATTTAATGAATGTTGCTTAAAATCTTAAACTTCTTAGAATATTTCCTCGTTATCCTCTGGGCGGTCTTCTTCTATTACGAGGTTGTCTATGATGAAGTTCTGGCGCTCCATTGTGTTCTTTCCCATGTAGTATTCCATGAGCTCTGCCACCTTATCGCTTTTCTGCAGGTTTACCTGCTCAAGACGCATCTCAGGTCCTATGAAGTGGGCAAATTCCTCTGGCGAAATCTCACCCAGACCCTTGAATCGTGTAATCTCTGGGTCGGGACCGAGGTTACGTATTGCGTTCACCCTTTCTTCGTCGGTGTAGCAATAAATGGTTATGAAGTCGCCCGAATCTCCTTTCTTTTGCTTGTATTCGGCAACAAGTTCTTTATTCTTTACCTTTGTTTTCTTATTTCTAACGCGGAACAAAGGTGTCTGCAACACATACACATGGCCTTTCTTCACCAGTTCAGGGAAGAACTGGAGGAAGAATGTAATAGTGAGCAGACGTATGTGCATGCCATCGACATCAGCATCTGTTGCCACTATTACCTTATTATAACGCAGTCCGTCGAGTCCGTCTTCTATGTCGAGTGCAGCCTGAAGCAGGTTGAACTCTTCGTTTTCATAGACTACCTTCTTCGTCAGTCCAAAGCAGTTCTTTGGTTTTCCTCGTAGGGAAAAAACGGCCTGCGTGTTGACGTCACGGCTTTTTGTGATGCTTCCGCTTGCTGAATTACCCTCGGTAATAAAGATGCTGCTTTCCTCCTTGCGGTCGTTTTTCACGTCACAATAGTGTATGCGGCAGTCGCGAAGTTTGCTGTTGTGTAGGTTTGCCTTCTTAGCACGCTCACGCACAAGCTTCGACACGCCGGCAATCTCTTTTCTTTCTTTTTCCGAAGCCTGTATCTTTGACAGAATTGTCTCTGCCACTTCAGGATTCTTATGCAGGAAGTTATCTACTTCGTGCTTTATGAAATCTCCAATAAATTTGTTTACCGTAAGCGTTCCGTTAGGTTCCATTGTCTGCGAGCCGAGTTTTATTTTTGTCTGGCTCTCAAACATTGGTTCCTGCACGTTGATTGCAATCGATGCAACCAATCCGTTTCTTATGTCGATAGGTTCGAACGACTTATTGAAAAATTCCTTTATCGTCTTTGCAATATGCTCCTTGAATGCACTCTGGTGCGTACCTCCCTGCGTGGTGTGCTGTCCGTTGACGAATGAATAGTATTCGTCGCCGTACTGCGATGAATGCGTGAAGGCTATCTCAATGTCCTCGTCTTTCATGTGGACTATCGGATAGAGCGGGTCGTTGGTCATACGGTCTTTGAGCAAATCCTCCAGACCATTGCGGCTGGTGATGCGGCGACCGTTGTACATGATGATGAGTCCCGATTTGAGGTAAGTGTAGTTGCGAAGCATATTTTCCACGATTTCATCGCGGAATTTATAGTTTTGGAAGAGTGTATTGTCTGGCTCAAAGAAGATGAAAGTACCGCTTTCGTCGGTTGAAGGCTCGGTGTTTTCGCTGGTCATAATACCTTTTTCAAACTTAGCCCAGCGCACGTTCTCTTCTCTGTAAGAGCGCACCTCGACGTGAGAGCTGAGTGCTGTCACAGCTTTGACGCCCACACCGTTGAGTCCGACGCTCTTTTTGAACGCCTTTGAGTCGTACTTTCCGCCTGTGTTGAGTTGGCTAACGGCCTCGATGAGTTTGCCTTGAGGAATGCCACGACCATAGTCGCGCACGCTGACGCGGAGGTTGTCTTCTATTTCAATCTCAATGCGTTTGCCGGCATTCATCTTGAATTCATCGATGGAGTTGTCGATTACTTCCTTCAACAATACGTATATACCATCTTCGGGGTAAGTTCCGTCGCCGAGCTTTCCTATGTACATGCCTGGACGTGTACGCACATGCTCCATGTCCGACAGATGTCGTATGTTGTCATCGGTATAATCCACAACCTCCACTTGCTGAGGCTGTTCAAGGTCTTTTATTTCTTCTTCCATTAATCTTGGTTTCGATATTTCGATAATTCGTTATATTCAACTGTCGTAAGTTCAAATGTGCATCTATTTCGTCAACAATTATCATATTTATGAATCACTTCGTGATTTGTTTGCAGGCTAATCAATTCTGCCATGGAGCAAGCTCCGGCAGGCTTGCTTATCCTACAAACAACTTGCTGCGCAAGTATTCATAAATTATTTTTCGACAAATTATTCATCAATTTAATATGCGGTTTTGCGGTTATACGGCTTGAGCCTTGAACTTTGAACCTGAAACCTGAATTTATTTGTTGAGACATTGTTGATTAATAATTGCTTTGGATGACGAAGTCAGCCGTGGCTGTTATGTGATAAAGACGAAAGCTTGTTTTCAAGGATTTATCGCATAACTGACACAAAGTCCGGTAGGACAAAGCAATTTGATAATTGTTGTAGATATGTTACACATTAGAAACTTGTATTCTTTAATCCTTATATTCTTTTCTTGTAGCAACGCAGGCGTTTGTGCTGGCGTGAATCGAAGTATTGCCAGTTGCTGCGCACCTTTTCGTTTGCCTCCATCTGCTGCATGGCTTCGGCATACTGGAATCCGTATCTTGCATACTCCCTTACGAGGTCGTCGAAGATAATCGCATTAGCACCTTTTACCCTATACTCTGGCAGCACTCCGATAAGAAGCATATCAACGGTGTCGGTCATGTGCAGTTTTATCACTTTCAGCAGATGCCACCACCCGAATGGGAACAGCCTGCCGCGCGGCATCTTTTTCAGTGCCTTGCTAAACGATGGTATCGTGACGGCAAAACCTACCACCTTATCGTTGTCGTTGCCATCTACGATTACGGTTATCAGTCGTGTGTCGGCGAAGCCTATGTATGAGTTCACGTATTGATCTATCTGCTTGTCCGACAGTTCTGAATAGCCATACAAATCCTTGTAGGTTGCATTCACCATGCTAAACAACTGCTTAGCCAGACCGCCTTTCATCAGTTGTCGGCGCGTTGGCTTCATCACGTGCAGGTTGTATCGCTCTTCGCACATACGTGCTATCCTCTCAAATTTCTCTGGCACTGTGCCCGTGAGAGTCACCTTGTAGAGCATGTAGTCGTTGTCCTTCTCGAATCCGAGCGCCTCGATATGCTCGTGGTAGTAAGGGAAATTGTGGTTGGAATACATGTTGCCGAGCTCTGTGAATCCCTCGACCATCATTCCTTCGCGGTCCATGTCGGTAAATCCCATCGGGCCGATTATCTTGTCCATACCCTTGTCCTTACCCCATTCTATTACCGCCTTGATGAGTGCCGACGACACTTCGCGGTCGTCTTCAAACTCTATCCACCCGAACCTTACGGTGCGGCTTTCCCACTTACGGTTGGCTTTGCGATTGATGATGCCCGCAATGCGTCCTACCATCCTGCCGTCGCGGAAAGCCATGAAATACTCAGCTTCGCAGAAGTCGAAAGCAGGATTCTTGTCCTTGTCGAGTGTGTTCATCTCATCGAAAAACAGGCACGGCACGTCATATTCATCGTTGCGATAAAGGTCGTAACGGAAGTCAACAAACTGTTTGAGTTCTTTCTTTGAAGTAACCTTCCTAATCTCAATCATACCACTTTGCATTTTTCTCTTATCGGCAATAGGCAGGGCAAAGTTACAAAAATTATTGGAATTATCGCAGCATACGCATCAGAAATTGCGAAAAAAATAATAAAGCATCCGTTCATAGGGATGGGATGAGTGGTATTGGCATCAGTAAGCACGAATGCACGCTAATTGATTATTCTTAATTATTGAAAGCATTGAAATCTAATGCTCATGGTATTAAAAGCCGTAATATGTACATCGTTTTCACTCTCATAAACGTGCTTCTTCACTACCACTCCAACGAGTTGATGCTATGTGCGTTGCGATGCATCATTTCTCTTTGCTTACGTTGTCCGTTTGATGCGCAAAAAAGTTGATACAACATTTGGTTGAAAGTTGACACAACTTTTACGCGAGTTAAACGGACAAGTCAGTCGTCGCATCCGCACAACTCATCTTCGCCATCAGAACGTCTCGATTATTTTAACTTAATATCCGCCCCATTCGTCATTGAGTGCTTGCTTCGCAATCTCTGACATCGGGAATGAGTGGTTGCGTCGCCACGATGGAAGAAAAAAATACGTCTTATGGAAAAAAAATCTTTCAGTAAAAGTTGGAATTAAACAAAAAGTTTGTATCTTTGCATTTGAAGTAGCGAATATTTCACATTATTTTGACAACTAAAAAGCTAAAAAACACAATATGAACGTATTCAAGAAACTTTGTAATTGGTATTTCTCACACAATAAACTGCCTTATATTTGCGTCCTACTTATCGACTGCACATGCCTTTATATCGCAGGTTTGGCATGCTACTATCTCAAGCATGGTGGCATTGATTTGGTCATGCAGTTCTGGCCAGTGCATAACGGACTTCTGTTAGGTGTCTTCGTGGCAGCAGTTGCGTTTGTGGTGATGCATACGTATCGCGGATTCTTGCGCTTTTCTTCGTTTGTAGATTTGTTGCGAATAGCTTATGCAGTCCTTGCAACGTGCGTAGTACTGTGTATTTTCCATCAGATAGAAGTGCATGCAGGACTGACGCAGTACATCCGCATACCTGGATTCAAGTCTAATTTCTATATTGCAATAATAGGCACGATGCTTATTTGGATTGTGCGTATTGTGGTGAAGAGTTGCTACGATACTACCATCGGCGAAGGCAAGACAAAGCGTATTTTCATCTATGGAAACCTCAGCGGCGGCATTGCCTTGGCAAAAAGCGTGCGTGGCAGCAGTAACCCAAGATATGCAATCAAGGGCTTCGTGTCGCCTACACCTCTAAAGTCGAGCACTTGGATGTTTGGCGCAAAAGTGTATGACGACGACGATAACTTGGTCGGCATAATGCAGAAAAAGCATGCGTCGATTATCATGATTTCGCCGATTCAAGCGGAATATTTCCGCACTCGCAACGAGCTTATCGACGAACTCATCAAGGCACAGATAAAGATTCTCATGTCGCCTGCAGCCGAAGAATGGGACGGAAGGTCAGAACTTAGTTTCAAGCAACTGCACGAGGTGGATATTGAAGACCTGCTTCCACGCGATAAGATTGAGGTCGATATGAACGCCATCGGGCGTCTGCTTGAAGGCAAGCGCATACTCATCACAGGTGCTGCTGGTAGCATTGGTTCTGAGATGGCACGTCAGGTAGCAAGGTTCTCTCCGGCAGAGTTGATACTTATCGACCAAGCCGAGACGCCAACCCACAGCATGCGTCTTTACATGACCGAGAATCATCCAGACATCAAGCACTACACCATTGTGGCAAGCATCTGCCACAAGGAATTCATGGAGCAGATATTCGCTAAGCACAGACCAGACTATGTGTTCCATGCAGCTGCCTACAAGCATGTGCCTATGATGGAGGATAATCCTGCAGAGGCAATACGCAATAATGTCTATGGCACACGCGTCATAGCCGACTTGGCGGTGAAATACGGAACGAAGAAGTTTGTGATGATTTCAACCGACAAGGCTGTGAACCCTACAAACGTGATGGGATGTTCAAAGCGCATCTGCGAGATTTATTGCCAGGCTCTCAACGCTCACCAAGAGACAACTCAGTTTATCACAACGCGTTTCGGCAACGTGCTCGGCAGCAATGGTAGTGTTATACCATTGTTTAAGAAACAGATTGCCAAAGGCGGTCCTGTGACTGTGACACACCCTAATATTATACGTTTCTTCATGCTCATACCAGAAGCTTGCCGCTTGGTTCTCGAAGCAGGAACGATGGGTAAAGGTGGTGAGATATTCGTGTTCGACATGGGCAACCCAGTGCGCATAGCCGACCTTGCACAGAGAATGATCGACCTTTCTGGTGCGAAGGACGTAGAGATAAAATATACAGGATTGCGCGACGGTGAGAAACTCTATGAGGAAGTGCTAAACGACAAAGAGACAACCGTGCCGACTGTGCATCCAAAGATTATGGTGGCTAAGGTGCGTCAGGTTGAATATGAAAAGGCACTTGCCGACGAACAGGAACTCTATCAGCTTGCACTCGAAGGCGATGATATGGCAATCGTGCGCAAGATGAAGCAGATAGTGCCGGAATACAAGAGCCGCCACAGCAAATACGAAGCATTAGACAAAGAAAACGAAATGTAAAAGAGAACTTTTCGAATTATCGAAATCTCGAATAATAGAATACTCGAAAAAAGAATAAAATAAACAATGAACAACCCAGTATTATTAGAAAACCTGCGTAGCATTCCTGATTTCCCAATCAAGGGAATCAACTTCCGCGACGTAACAACACTTTTCAAAGACGCAAAGTGTGTTGAGATAATGACAAATGAGATGTATGACCTTTACAAAGATAAAGGCATCACAAAGATTGTAGGCATTGAGAGCCGTGGCTTCATCATGGCAGGCGCTTTGGCTGTAAAGATGAACACAGGCATCGTGCTTTGCCGTAAGCCAGGTAAGTTACCTGCAGAAACATATCAGCAGACTTACTCAAAAGAATACGGAACAGACACAGTAGAGATACACAAGGATGCTATCACAGAGGACGATGTTGTGCTCATTCACGACGACCTCCTTGCAACAGGCGGAACAATGAAGGCTGCTGTTGACCTCGTAAGAAAGTTCAATCCGAAGAAGATATACGTCTCTTTCATTATTGAAATCACCGACGAAGGCTTGCACGGACGCGACATCTTCGACAGCGACACAGAAGTTACGGCTTTGCTGAAGCTGTAATCTTTGCAATTTGCCACCGTTACCGAAGATTTTCCTTCGGTAACATCCTTGAACGTCTCACTACGTCATCCTGAACTTGATTCAGGATCTCCTTCGGGACGAACCTGAAACTTGAACCTTGAAAGCAGAAACAGACCAAGAACGACTTACTCGGCTGAAGGCTATCGTAAGCCGACTGCCCGAATCTCCCGGATGCTATCAATATCTTGATGCTTCGGGAGCAGTCATTTATGTGGGTAAGGCGAAGAATCTGAAACGCAGGGTCTCATCGTACTTTCACACCGAGGTTGACCGATACAAGACAAAGGTGCTTGTGTCGAAGATTCAAGACATAAAATATGCCGTAGTCAAGACTGACCAAGAGGCATTCCTGCTTGAGAACTCACTGATAAAGAAGTACAATCCTCGCTACAACGTGCTTCTCAAAGATGGCAAGACTTACCCTTACATCTGCGTTACGAAGGAAGAGTACCCACGCATATTCAAGACTCGGCGAGTGAACAAGAAGTATGGTCAGTATTATGGTCCGTTCTCACATCTCGGCAGCATGTATGCCATGCTCGACATAATCCATAAGCTTTACAAACCACGAACATGCAACTTGCCTCTGCTATGCGACAATGTAGCGCAGGGCAAGTATAAGTCGTGCCTCGAATGGCACATAAAGAATTGCAAAGCACCATGCATCGGCAAGCAGACACACGAAGAATACCTTAATAATATAGCCGAGGCAAAGGAAATACTAAAGGGAAACACAAGGCAGATAAGCCGTGGAATTTACAATAAGATGATGGACTTGTCTGCGCAGCTTCGCTTTGAGGAAGCAGAGGAAATGAAACGGAAATATCTGCTCATCGAAGACTATTGCAGTAAGAGTGAGGTTGTGAGCAATACGATAAACGATGTCGATGTGTTTTCAATCACAAACGATGAAAAGATTGCTTACGTCAACTTCCTCCATGTGACCAATGGAAGCATAAACCAGGCATTCACGTTTGAATACAAGAAGAAACTTGAAGAGACTGACCTTGAGCTTCTTCAGTTGGGCATCATTGAGATAAGAAACCGCTATAACAGCTCTACGCGCGAGATTATTGTACCTTTCGAGATGGATATGGAACTGGAAGGCGTGACATTCACGGTGCCTCAACGCGGCGACAAGAAGACGCTGCTCGAACTCTCGCTTATGAACTGCAAGCAGTATAAGTTCGACAGACTGAAACAAAGTGAAAAACTTAACCCAGAACAGAAATCCGTAAGGCTGATGAAGGAGATACAAGAACATCTCCGCCTTGATAAGATGCCTTACTGGATAGAATGTTTCGACAACTCGAACATATCAGGTTCTGACCCTGTAGCAGGACTTGTGGTTTTCAAGAAGCTAAAGCCAAGTAAGTCTGACTATAGGAGATATAATATAAAGAGTGTACTAGGAGCCGATGATTACGCATCAATGCACGAAGTGGTGCTGCGCCGATACGAGCGACTTAAAGAAGAGGGAAACGGATTCCCCGACCTTATCATCACTGATGGAGGTAAGGGGCAAATGGGCGTAGTGAGAGATGCGTTAATGGAACTTAGACTTGACATTCCTGTGGCTGGACTTGCAAAGAACGACCGTCACCGCACAAGCGAATTGCTCATGTTTAGCGATGAAGGCATCGTTTCTGTTGGTATGAAAGTGGAAAGCGAACTCTTTAAGTTGCTCACAAGAATACAAGATGAAGTTCATCGCTATGCTATCACATTCCATCGCGACAAGCGTAGCAAGCATCAGGTTCATAGTGAACTTGACGATATAAAAGGCATAGGAGAAAAGACGAAATCCACGCTGTTGACAACTTTTCGCAGCGTGAAGAAGATACGTGAAGCTTCTGTTGAAGATCTTATTGCTGCTGTGGGCAAAGCCAAAGCACAAATTATTATTGATTATTATAAGTCGTAGGTTATTGCCTACAAAAGCAACACACTATGCTGTAAATATCTTTTCAAAGTTGTCGGCAAAGTATTGCATCGACGGAAGGATGAGGTCTGCTCCTTCGGCAGCAAGTTTCGCGTCGTCAAGAGGACCTGTGTTTACTGCAACGGTGAATATGTTTGCAGCCTTGCCAGCACGCACACCAAGCGGTGCATTCTCTACTACAACTGCCTCTGCAGCCGAAACTCCTGCTTTCTTCAATCCCATAAGATAAGGGTCGGGCATGGGTTTGCCGTGTTCTACATCATAGCACGTGACAACGAGTTCGGGAGTTATGAGCCCTTGATAGTCATGTTCAAGACGGTCGAGGACTGTATGTTGTCCGCTTCCCGTAACGACCACAATCTTTGCACCCGAAGCCTTGATTTTCTCCATGAGCTGCTTTGTGCCAGGCATCATCTCGGGCTGTGGAAAGGTGGCGAAGCATTTGCATTTCTCATTATAAATATATGCAACTTCTTCGTCGCTAAGGTTAAGTCCGCAACGCTCTCGTGCAATCTCTTTTATGGTTTCAAGTCCACGCATACCTTCATGCAGGTAGCAATCTTCCTCACTCATAGGTAGGTTGAAGCGCGTCATCGTTGTGTGCCATGCAATGGCATGGTACTTCATGGAGTCGTAGATAACTCCGTCCATATCAAAGAGGAATGCACGTTTCATATATAATTAAAAAATCCCCATTTCAAGGCGAGGAGAAAAAGCTCCCAGCCTTGAAGGGGAATAATTGTTTTTAAGTTTATTCTACTTGAGTCTTTCCTGTATTGCCTTGCTTTCAGCTTCGTAGCCTGGTTTGTTGAGTAGGGCAAACATATTCTTCTTGTAAGCCTCAACACCTGGCTGGTTGAATGCGTTTACGCCGAGCACATTGCCGCTGATGCCGCATCCAATCTCAAAGAAATATATAATCTCGCCGAGGTAGAACTCGTTGAGTTTTGGTATGCTGATGCGCATGTTTGGTACTCCACCATCAACGTGTGCAAGCTTTGTGCCGAGTTCAGCCATCTTGTTTACTTCATCTACACGCTTGCCTGCAAGGAAGTTCAGACCGTCGAGGTTCTCTCCGTCGGAAGGGAAAAGGAGTGTGCGGTTAGGTTCTTCAATGCTGATTACGGTCTCGAAGATAGAACGCTCGCCTTCCTGAATCCACTGACCCATAGAATGAAGGTCGGTCGTGAAATCTACGGACGCAGGGAATATGCCCTTGTTTTCCTTACCTTCGCTCTCGCCGTAAAGCTGTTTCCACCATTCGCTCATGAAGTGAAGTTTAGGCTGATAGTTTACGAGTATCTCAATCTTCTTGCCGTTCTGGTAGAGTGCGTTGCGAACTGCAGCATATTGTGCGGCTGGGTTTTCGTTGAACGGAACGTTCACGCCACATGCTTTTTCCATTTCTACAGCACCAGCAACAAGCTGGTCTATGTCGAAACCTGCGCATGCAATAGGCAGCAGACCTACAGGAGTGAGGACAGAGAAACGACCGCCTACGTTGTCAGGAATGACGAAAGTCTTGTATCCTTCCTTCGTTGCGGCAGCACGTGCAGCACCCTTGACAGCATCGGTAATGGCTACGATTACGCGCTTTGCCTCTTCCTTGCCGCGCTGTTCCTCGCATTGTTTCTTCATGAGGCGGAATGTGAGCGCAGTCTCGGTCGTAGTGCCCGACTTTGAAATATTGATAACGCCGAACTTCTTTCCCTTAAGGTATTCTGAGAGTTCTGCGAGATAATCTTCACCAATGTTGTTTCCTGCGAACACGATAGCAGGGCTTTCATTCTTCAACCATGCAAAAGAGTTGCTAAGAGCTTCGATAACGGCTTTTGCACCAAGATAGCTTCCGCCGATGCCAGCAACAACGATGACTTCGCAGTTCTCGCGAAGTGTATTGGCTGTTTCCTTTATCTCCTTGATGAAGTCGGCAGTGATTGACGAAGGCAAGTGAAGCCATCCGAGGAAATCATTTCCTGGGCATGTGCCTTCTTCGAGTGATATTTGTGCTGCCTTGACTTTTGGTTCGAAGGCATTTACTATGTCAGCGTTCAAGAACTGAACGGCTTTTGTTGTGTCTAAACTAAGGTTTTTCATATTTTACGGTTATGCGGTTATACGGTTTTTGCCCTTCCCTAACCCCTCCCCGTAGGAGGGGAACTTTGCTCTCCCCTTCGGGGGGAGATGGAGGGGGCATTGCGGTTGTGCGGTTTTGGTCTTGAACTTGAAACCTAAACTTTGAACCTATTCTTTTTATCTGAATGAATCGGTAAGTAATTTTATTTCTATCTGTGGTGATATTCTTTCATATAATATATTATATACAGCATCAAGGATTGGCATGTTGACATGAAGGCGGCTGTTTATTTCCTTCATACACTTCGTACCGAAATATCCTTCCGCAATCATCTCCATCTCAATTTGCGCACTCTTCACGCTGTAGCCCTTGCCTATCATAGTGCCGAAAGTGCGGTTGCGCGAGAAGTTTGAATATGATGTTACGAGCAGGTCGCCGAGATAAACCGAGTCAACCATGTTCCTGTCGAGCGGATACACAGTGTTGAGGAAGCGTTGCATCTCTGCTATCGCATTTGAAAGCAACACGGCTTGGAAGTTGTCGCCATATTTCAAACCGCTGCATATACCCGATGCAATGGAATAGACATTCTTCAATACCGACGAGTACTCTATGCCGAGAACATCGTTCGACACCTGTGTCTTCACGTAATCATTTGCAAGAACCTTGGCAAATGCGCGTGCTTTTTCTGTGTCGTGGCAACCTACTGTGAGGTAGGTAAGACGCTCAAGTGCTACTTCTTCTGCATGCGAAGGACCGCCTATGCAGGCAAGGTTTTCGTATGGCACGTCGAACACTTGATGAAAATATTCGCTACACACAAGATTGTCATCAGGCACAATACCTTTGATTGCCGTGACGATAAACTTGTCTTTGAGCCTTGTCTTCAGTTTGCGAAGATGATTCTTGAGGTAAGGCGAAGGTGTGACAAATACAAGCGTGTCGTATCTCTGCACTATTTCGTTGAGATCTGTCGAGAAGAAGATGTCGTTGACATTGAAATGTACCGACTCCAGATATGCAGGGTTGTGGCCTAAGCGGCGGAAGTCTTCTATCCTATCGTCACGACGTATATTCCATCCCAAATGATGGGTATGCGCCATGATAATCTTGGCAACAGCTGTTGCCCAGCTGCCACCACCTATTACCGCTATCTTGCCACAGTCAAACATATTGTTTTTCTTCGATATTTCGATTTATCGATGTTTCGAGGGATTAAAGGACTGCTTCAATAAACTTTGCGAAATCTTCAACCTTCGGATTTTCGTAGCCGAGTTTGTATTTCTTGTTCACTCCGCAAACGTCCATCTGCAGTTTCTGCGGATTTACGTCCTTCAGGTCGCTGACGAGGTAATAACCAGCCTTGTTGAATACAGGAACCCACTCCTCAGTCACTCCAATGGCTGCCCATTCGCTGACTGAACTCTTCGGAGCCTTCTTCTCTGGCTTCATTGTAGGGAAGAGAAGAACTTCCTGAATAGTTGGCTGGCCTGTCATGAGTATTGCCAGACGGTCGATACCAATGCCGATACCTGATGTTGGAGGCATGCCATATTGCAAAGCGCGGAGGAAGTCTTGGTCGATAATCATTGCTTCGTCGTCGCCCTTGTCTGCAAGTTTCATCTGCTCCACGAATCTCTCCTCTTGGTCGATAGGGTCGTTGAGCTCTGAATATGCGTTAGCAAGTTCCTTGCCGTTGACCATCAGTTCAAATCTTTCAGTAAGTCCTGGCTTCGAACGATGCATCTTTGTCAGTGGCGACATTTCTACAGGATAATCTATAATAAATGTAGGCTGAATGAAAGTGCCTTCGCAAGTCTCACCGAATATTTCATCGATAAGTTTGCCCTTGCCCATTGTCTCGTCAACCTCAATCTCAAGTTTCTTTGCTATCTCGCGAATCTCGTCTTCGCTCTTGTCGTTAAGGTCGTAGCCTGTCTTTTCCTTAATAGCATCGAGGATAGGAAGGCGGCGATATGGAGCCTTGAACGATACGATGTTTTCACCTATCTGTACCTCTGGCTTACCATTCACGGCAATACAAATCTTCTCAAGCAACTGCTCCGTGAATTCCATCATCCAGTTGTAGTCTTTATAGCTGACGTACAACTCCATGCATGTGAACTCTGGGTTATGACTCTTGTCCATGCCCTCGTTTCTGAAGTTGCGTCCTATCTCATAGACACCTTCGAAACCACCGACAATAAGTCTCTTCAGGTACAACTCTGTTGCAATACGCAGATAGAGGTCAATGTCAAGGGCATTATGATGCGTGATAAACGGACGCGCACTTGCACCGCCGGCAATCTGCTGCAGGATTGGAGTCTCAACCTCAGTGAAACCAGCATCGTCAAATACCTGACGCATCGTGCGCAGAATCTGTGCTCGCTTGAGGAAAGTATCTTTCACGCCATCGTTGACAACAAGGTCAACATAGCGCTGACGGTATCTCAGTTCTGGATCGTCGAACTTATCGTAAGCCACACCATCCTTATATTTTACTATAGGGAGCGGCTTTAGACTCTTTGAGAGAAGCGTAATCTCTTTAGCGTGGACACTAATCTCGCCCATCTGAGTGCGGAATACGAAGCCCTTCACTCCGATGAAGTCACCAATATCGAGCAGACGCTTGAACACAACATTATACATGTCTTTGTTCTCGTCAGGGCAAAGGTCGTCGCGGGTAACATACACCTGTATTCTGCCCTTCGAGTCTTGCAACTCGATGAAAGAAGCCTTACCCATCACGCGGCGGCTCATCATACGTCCGGCTATGCACACCTCCATCTGTTCGCCTTCATCGCTGAAGTTCGCCTTGATGTCGGTAGAGAATGCATCTGTAGGGTATGCCTCTGCTGGATAAGGGTTAATGCCCATGTCTCTCAACTCTTGCAGACTCTGTCGTCTGCCTATCTCCTGTTCGCTAAGTTCTAAAATATTCATAGTTTCCTAATTCGTAATTTCAGCATGCAAAAATACAACAAAAATCCGACACTACAAAGTTATTGCCCGTAATTTCGTAAATCTTTAGCGACGTTCATGATAAAACATAACTAAAAAAACTGTTACTTTTATTTTGTATTGTCTCCGATTTGCACTACCTTTGCACAACTATGACTACCAACGGAAACTAAAACATTATCTATCGGAATGAACATAATCTATCGTACAATAGCTTTTATAGCATTTTCGTTTGTGTTTATCCACATAAACGCAAGCATCGACAATTACAACATCACATGGGAAGGCCAAAGTTCGAACTCATCTGGCTCAATGCCTTGCGGTGGTGGTGAGATTGGAATGAACGTATGGGGTGAAAACGGCGACGTGCTGTTTTACTTTGCGCGGAGCAGTGCTTTTGATGAAAACAATGCTTTGCTAAAGCTTGGTAGGGTGCGCCTTCATTTGTCAGATGCCGAATTTAATGCGCATTTCAAGCAGGTGCTTACTCTCCGTGATGGATGTGTACGTATTTATGGTGCAAATAACACGGTGATTACATTTTGGGCAGACGTGTTTCATCCCGTAATTCATGTGGATATTAAGAGTGACAAGGCGCAGACGCTGAAAGTTGATTACGAGAATTGGCGCACAACTGATTATACAGCACATGGTGAGGATGCCCATTTCTGTGGCATGAAGGGTGGTAAAGAGGATGTCACCATTCACCCTGACTTGGTCGGCTTTGAGGGTAATCAGATTCTTTTCTATCATAGGAATCGCGATGATTTCATCTTCCAGCGTACTGTTGATATTGAAGAACTGCAGGACGTGAAGGGTTTGCTGTGGAATCCTGTGAAGAACCGCACTTTTGGTGGGCTGATTGAAGGCTCATCGCTTGTGCCTGCTGGTTGTGGCAATGGGCATTACATCGATACCGGTTTTCATTCGTGGAGTCTTAAGAGTGCAAAGCCTCTGAAAGAACATCATCTGACTATCACCACTCATATTGCCCAGACAGCAACTCTGGCAGAATGGAAAAGTTCACTGCTTGAATTGCAGAAGCGACAACTGAAAAGCACTTCTTATGACCGTAAGGCTTCACAAAAGTGGTGGCAACAATTCTGGGAGAGAAGTTATATCTGTGTTGATGACAACACGAATAATGCCGATGACAATAACATTGCATGGCAAATAGGGCGCAACTATCAATTGTTCCGCTACATGCTTGCATGCAATGCCTACGGCGACTCGCCAACGAAATTCAATGGTTCGCTGTTCACTTTTGACCCGAAGTTTGTGAAGGGTGGAATAAAGATGCTCACTCCCGATTTCCGTCAGTGGGGCGGTGCTCTCGCCACGGCACAAAACCAACGACTCGTCTATTGGCCTATGCTGAAGTCGGGTGACTGGGATATGATGGACTCGGAATTCAATTTCTATCTGCGTGCGCAGCACAATGCTGAACTCATGACTCAGTCGTATTGGGGGCACAATGGTGCATGCTTTACCGAGCAGATTGAGAACTTCGGTCTTCCTGTGGCTTATTGCTATGGTATGGAACCACGCACAGGTCTGCGTCCACGAGGCAAGCAGGCCAACGCCTATTGTGAATATCTCTGGGACACAGTGATGGACTTCTGCCTCATGATGCTTCGTACAAACACATACGAAGGGCGCGACGTGAAGACGTTCATCCCATTCATTGAGAGTTGCCTTACATTCTTCGATGAGCATTACCGTATGCTTGCTCTCCAACGCACTACGCAGCCATTCGACCGACAGAAGCATTATGTGCTCTACCCTGGAACTGCAGGCGAAACCTACAAGATGGCAAAGAACTCATCGCAGACCATCGCTGCATTGACTACCGTGCTCACCGAATTGCTTGCTTTACCTCACGAATACCTTTCATCTGAGCAGCGTAGCAAATGGGAGGAGATGCTCTCACACATACCTCCACTACCTTTCCGCTACATGGAAGGACTGCACAGCAAAGGTGGCAGTCAACGAAAGGAAGAGCAGTATTGGTCTGATGGAAAGATGTATAAGACCATTGCTCCGGCTGAGACTTTTGAGCGGCTGATGAATATTGAGATAAACCAACTCTATCCAGTGTTCCCATACGATATGTACGGCATGGGGCGTCCTGACCTTGAAGTGGCAAGAGACACATGGCGTTATGGTGTTGACCAACCTCGATGGGCGAAGAACAGGCATGAGTCATGGCATCAGGATGCTATCTTTTGTGCACGACTCGGTTTCATCGATGAAGCCCGCGACCTCGTTATACGCAAACTGCAGAATGGCCGCCATCGTTTCCCTGCTTTCTGGGGGCCAGGGCATGACTGGACTCCAGACCACAACTGGGGTGGTACTGGCATGATAGCATTACAGGATATGGTGATGCAGACTGTAGGCGACAGCATACTGATACTGCCATGTTGGCCTAAAGAGTGGAATGTGAAGTTCAAACTCCATGCACCAAAGCAGACAACAGTAGAGGTAACATATACTAATGGGCAAGTTGCCGACATGAAGGTCTCACCTGCCGAAAGGGCAAAAGACGTAATCATCATGTGCAACAAGGAGCATGGGCAAGCAGTTAATTCGGCATTTGATTCCACATTATATTATTAGAGATTATAAAATATTCAAAATAACAAATAACAATGAAACGTATCTTTTTATCAATCATCGTACTTATGACTGCCGCAATCACAGCTTCGGCACAGAAACCGTTTGACATCACACTCAACCGCACCGACAACGACTCATCGACCATCCGCGTATTCCTGCCTAAGAAGAACATAGCCACAGGTCGTGCTGTCGTAGTATGTCCAGGTGGTGGTTACTCTCATCTCGCAATGGAACACGAAGGCTACGACTGGGCTGATTTCTTCGGTCGTATGGGTGTGGCAACAATAGTGTTGAAATACAAGATGCCTCATGGTAATCACCTTATCCCTATCGGCGATGCCGAGCAGGCTATTAAGGCCGTGAGGGCTCACGCACAGGAGTGGGGCATAAACCCTAACGACGTTGGAATCATGGGCTCATCGGCTGGCGGACACCTCGCTTCGACCATTTCAACGCACTCAACAGGCGATTCGGCTCCTAACTTCCAGATTCTTTTCTATCCAGTTGTGTCGATGGATTCAAACGTATCGCACGGTGGTTCTCACGACAATTTCCTCGGCAAGAATCCTAAAAAGGAGATGGAACTGGAGTATAGCAACGCCCTCAAAGTGACTCCGCAGACGCCGAGAGCATTCATAGTGCTTGCTTCCGACGACCGTTCGGTCAAGCCGCAGAACAGCACTGAATACTATCAGGCTCTCTGCAACAACAAGGTGCCAGCCATGATTGTAGCATACCCTACAGGCGGTCACGGCTTCGGTTATCGCCCTTCATTCATCTACCACTCACAGATGCTCACCGAACTTGCAGCATGGCTTCGTAGTTTCTAATCGGCAGTAGGAGGCTGCGGAAATGGTAGCCTTACACCTTATTATATTACGCGCATGCGTGTACGCGCGTATATGAGCAGATTGTCGGAAAATGTCCTGCATTTTCCGACTTTTTTTCATAGTTGCTATAGATTTTATAG